>JAPYPO010000086.1 GCA_029937645.1 Candidatus Hydrogenedentota bacterium | reverse complement strand
GGATGGCACTCGGATAACTCCCCACCTCCAAACAAGTTTGAAGGTGCCACCCGCTTCGCTCTTGTCCTATTTTCCGGCGGGGCGGCTAGCGACCGAGTAACAAGGCCACGGAATTCGTGTCCCAAAGCGCGACCCCCAAGTCTGGCTTTCCATCCTCATTGAAATCGGCGATACACAGGGCTCGGGGCTTCCCCTTCTTATACGTATATCGCTCCTCCTTGAACGATTGCGGCAGCCGCGCGTCTTCTGATCGGTTCATCAGAACCACGACTTCGTTCGAACGGTAACACGCCGCCGCGATATCCGGACGCCCGTCCCCATCAAAATCGTCCACGACGATATCGCGTATTTCCGCTTCAACCTTCTCGCGGTCGTCGCCCAAGAGTAATTCCCACGACGAGGCAAAGCTAAAATCACCCGCGCCATAAAAGATCACAATGCTGTCATCCGCCGCCCAATGGGACACGACCAAATCCTGTTCTCCGTCGCCGTTCATATCCGCGGCCCGAATCTGATGCGGGAGCCGCCCTCGGGAGGAAAACTGCGTAGCCGGCTCGAATCCGCCTTCGCCGTCCCCTTTCCAAAGGGCCACCTGCCCCGAAGACATCGCCAGCGCCAAGTCATCCTGACCATCTCCGTCAAAGTCGGCCACCGCGATAGCCCGAGGCCCCCCCTTCGCTTCGGTGAGTTCTGGCCGCCCGAAATATCCTTCAATCGCCCCCGGCATATAGATAATTACGTCACTGCTCCACCCAGCCGCAATCACATCGCGGTAGCCATCGTGATTGATATCCCGCACGGCAAGCGCCGTTATCCCCGGTGTCGTAAACACGGGCAGACGGTCGCCATCCAGTCGCTGCGTGTACACGAGGCGCTCGTCATCCACCGAAAAGTGATGGGACTCGAACAGGCGGTCGCCGATATTCCGAAATAGCGTGACATCCCGATGCCGCGCCGCCAAGAAATTGCCGACCAGGATGTCGGGCGCGCGCAATTCATCCAAGTTCGCCACGACCAGGCAATACGGGGCAAACCCGGTGCGCAATTGCGGCTGCGCTTCGTATTTCAAATTTCCTTTCGCCACCAAATACGAAAGCTGATCTTGGGCCGGCCGCGATTCGCGCGGATTTTCCAGCCGACCCCGGTCCGCCGTAATAATTTCGGGAAGACCGTCGCCATCCAGATCGGCGGCGACGATGGCCGTGGGGTTCGGCCCGACCTGGAACCATTGCGAGTGTTTGCGGAAGGTTTGCGCGTCGCTAGTCGCACCCAAGACAGCCAAACCCAAGACAGCTAAACCCAAGACAGCCGAACACAGAGAACAAAGGAGCGCTTTCATCGCGCGATTTCCTCTGTCGACGACGCAAGCTCCGACGCCAAATCCAGGGCGGCAAGCAAACTGGCCTCCCGCGCCCTTCCCGTGCCGGCTATATCGTAGGCCGTGCCGTGATCCACACTCGTCCTCACGATGGGAATTCCAAGCGTAACATTGACTCCTTCGTCCATCGCGATGAGCTTCAACGGAATGTGCCCCTGATCGTGATACATAGCGACAACCAGATCAAACTCGCCTTCCTTCATTCGGAGAAAAAGCGTGTCCGCGCTATGCGGCCCGGAACAGTCAATTCCTTCGCTGCGGCATTCCGCTATCGCCGGCGTGATCGCGTGCACCTCCTCTACGCCGAATGCGCCCGCTTCGCCCGCGTGCGGATTAAGGCCCGCCACGGCGATTCTTCGCGTGGGAATGTCCAAGCGACCGAGGGCCTCGTGGCCAAGGCGAATCGATACAGCAATCCGCTCCTGCTCCACCTGGCGGAGAGCCTCGGTCAACGCAAGATGCGCGGTAATATGAACGACGCGCATCGGGCCCGCGAACAGGCACATCCGGTAATCCGGCGAATCAGTCAGCGCCGCGATATGGTCCGTATGGCCCTGAATCGTATAGCCCGCCAAATGAATCCCTTGCTTATTCAACGGGCCCGTCACGATCGCGTCGACCTCGCCGCGTTGCGCCGCCCCGACCGCCTCCTCAAGCCAACGGATCGCGCATCGTCCCGCATCCACATCTAACTCGCCAGGTCGCCGTTCCGGGATCGGGGCGTCCGCCTCGATAAATGGGATCGCGCCCAGGGTGTCCACCGCCTCAGAGAAATTGGAAACAACACGCGCATCCGGTGCTTCGGGAGCCCAGCGCCTTGCCTCTTCATAGGCCGCGCGGCTCCCATAAACCACAAGTCGCCATTCGCCGCCCAGGTCAAGTCTGGCCAGCGCTTTCGCCAGAATCTCCGGCCCGATACCGTTCACGTCGCCCATGGTTACCGCAATATAGCGCTTCAACGTCTTAATAACTTTCTCGGTTCCACTCAACCGTGTACACATGCCCTCGTTCGCCATAGAGTATCAGAGCTGAGAAGTCGTAACGAATCCCGATACGTGGGCGGGCGCTTGAACTGCGTTCGTTTAGGAGCCGGATCCTGCCGCCCTACGTATCTCGGCAGATAACATGCGGCGCGGCCAGGGGCGGCTCGTCGCAATGGACCGCGAGAATCTGGAACGCACCGTTGAAACCCGCGCAAATGGCGAAGCGGCCATCCCGCCCCAGCTTCACGGGGCCAAAACCGCGAAAACTCCTTAAGCATTGCCCGGTTCGCACATTCCAAATCTTCACCGTGCCAACTCGCGTGGCAGACAGGGCGAAACGTCCATCTTCACTAAGGCACACACTCTGAATGGGCGCTTGATGGGCCGGATACCCAATGAGCGCCGATCCGTTTTCCATGTCCCACAGCTTAATTCTCCGGCCACTCGCCGAGAGCGCCCGCATGCCATCCGCGCTTAATCCCGTAGCGACGACACCCTTGTGGTTTCCCTCCAGGATGCGCACGCATAAGCCGGTATCGAGATCCCAGAGGCGGAGTGTCTTATCGCGGCTGCCGGACAAGGCGTGCTTTCCGTCCCGGCTGAGCGCCAGCGACAGCACGCTGTCCGCATGGCCTTCCAGCACGCGTACACATTGACCCGTATCGGCATCCCATACACGGAGCGTTCCATCGCGGCCCGCCGAAACTATCGCCGAGCCATCGGAGACCATCGCGGCGGCGTTCACCCGGTCCGTGTGACCGCGCAGCACATGGAGGCAGCGCTGCGTCGAGGGCTCCCATAGTCGAATGGTCTGGTCAGCGCCGCAGGACACGATATACCGCTCATCATTGCTCAGCGCCACATCACTCACTCGGCCTTCATGCCCATCGAACACCACAGTACAGGTAGCGGTCGGAACTTCCCACATGAAAATTTTGCCCTCACGATTTGCCGTGACCGCGCGCCAGCCATCGAATGACAGGGCCACCGCAGAGACGGGTACCGTATCGGCCGAGGTGCTCCAGACCACGCGGCGGTCGTCGGAGCGTTTGTTCTGCGCCATGGCGAGCGCGTAAGACACCTCGCGCCGCCGCAAATCCGAGCGGCCGAGACGCTCCAAAATTTTGATCGCCCCACGGCTGTTTCCTTGCTCCATGTATACGCGCGCACACAAGTAGGGCGCGAACCAATCGTCTGGCCGCGTACGGCACAACTCGACCAGCTTTTCAACCAACTGAGCATCCGTATACTGGGCTGCGCGCCAAAGGTGCAGATAGTAGTTGTAGTTCGACTCGATGTGCCCGGGATCGGTAATCAGCACCCGGGTCCAAAGTTCCTCGGCTTCCTTCCGCTTTCCGAGGTCCAAGAGCGACACCGCGCGGTTGTTCAACAGCGCCGGACTCGCTTCGGCGCACGCGGGCACCGAGCGCCCGTACGCCTTGCCCGCTTCGGTCTCGTATACCGCTCGAAGCGTATCAGCCACGGCCTGCATCGAGTCAGGCCGGTGCGCGGGGTCTTCCTCGAAACAATGGTACAGCAACGACGACACCACATCGGGCATCGTAGGCGTTCCGGTCATCGGCTCCCATAAGTCAAGATAGGCGTCCAACAACGACCGGGCATCGCGTCCTATTTCCCAACGCGGTTCGCCCACGAACATTTCGAGAAGCGTCAACCCCCAACTCCAGAGATCCGTCTTCAATGAAATCGTCTGGCCCTCCGCGCGATCCGGCGAACGATAACGCGCAGTCCCGCCCTGCGGCCCGTGAGCAACCCGGGGCTCGTCTCCATCCTCAGAATTGGGTCCGGCAAAAACACGGGCAAGGCCGAAATCGGTCACCTTGATCAGCCCGTCATTGGTGACCATCGCGTTGCCCGGCTTGACATCTTGATGGATCAAGCCCTGATCGTGGGCATGTTGTAAACCCCACGCATACTGAATCGCCATGTCCAAGATCCGAAGGAGAGCCACCTTCGGGCCGCCCTCATACAGCGCCCGCGACGATACCAGCGCGCCCAAGTCGCAGCCTTCCACATACTCAACAAATACGCGAGGAACCGAGCCGAGGCGCCGCACGTAATAACACTGAACCACATGGGGGTGGGGGGGGAGGCTGACCCACGTCTCGCACTCGTGCTGAAATATGCTGAGCCAGTCGTGGCGTGAGTCCGTGGGAACTTTGGGGGTCTTTACAGCCAGATCCGTGTCCCAGCCACGGTGATGGACCTTGTACACCTTACCCATAGCGCCCTCGCCCAACACGTCGAGCACCTCGTACATCTCCATCAACAAATCGCCGCGCTCCCACAGGAGCGGCACATGCTCCTCGTCAAAATAGCGAAGCGACTCCCGGTCGGCCTGATCCACCGATGGCGAGACGTTCTCGAAGGTGATGAAGATGGGGTAGGTGCAGTGCGTACAGCGACACATGCGCCCAAAATGCTTTTTTTTCACACGCATCGTGTGGCCGCAGTTGCAGGTGAGCGAATATTTTTTTTCCTTGGTCCGCACGTAAGATTGAATCTCGCGTTTGGGTTTCGGCTTCGCGTACGCCCTAATTATACCGCAGTCTTGGATTTCTAGACCGGTCGTGTCCTTCTGAGCCGTCGGGAAGAGCGACGGCGGGAGCCTGCCTTCGATTGACCACGGGCTGCTAGACTCGACTCTCACAGCTTGAAGCCGCCACCCGCCTATGAGTATCGTAGCCAAATTACCTACCTTCTGGAGGCCAGCATGTTCTTCAAACGCACCTTTTTATTCGCCCTTCTAGCCGCGTCCGGGTTCCGTGCCACCGCCCAGGAACCCGTCGACCTCGATATGGTCAATCGCATTCGAGAAGAAGGGCTTCACAACTCCCAGGTCATGGCTACCCTCGCGTACTTGACGGACGTGATTGGCCCCCGCCTAACGGGATCGCCGCAGATGCTTGAAGCCAACGAGTGGACACGTCAAACCATGAAAGATTGGGGCCTGAAGAACACCGCCGTGGAGCCGTGGGGCGAGTTTGGCCGCGGGTGGTCTTATAGCCGTGCGTCGGTGCACATGCTTGAGCCTCATGCGACGAATTTCTTCGCCATCCCCCAAGCCTGGACACCAGGGACCGACGGGCCGGTCAGCGGACCGGTCATGAGAGTCAGTATCAACAGCGAGGAAGACTTCGAGGATTACCGCGGGAAACTGAGCGGCAAGATTCTCCTGCTCAGTAACGAGCGTGATCCACGCGTCGCCGATGCGCCACTCTTCAAGCGTCATTCCGACGACGACCTGAAAAAAATCGCCGATTTCCCCATCCCAAACCCCTCTTCAGGGCACGGGAACGGCGGGGTATCCGCAGCGGCCATCACCCGCTGGGAACTGCTCCAGAAAATGCGTGATTTTTACGTCGAGGAGGGCGTCCTGGCCCTACTGCGCATCAGCCGCTACGACGCGGGAATCATCCACGTAAATGGCAACCGCGCGCGCAAGGTTGGACAGAACCCAGGCCCCCCTGTACTCTTCGTCGCCAGCAACCAATACAACCACATGCTCAGGCTTCTCGACCGGGACATTCCCGTTCGTTTGGAAGTAGACGTCGAAGCCCAATTCCACGAAGACGACGTCGTCTCCTACAACACCGTGGCCGAAATCCCCGGTTCCGGATCGAAGCGCAAGGAGCTGGTTCTTTTGGGCGGCCATCTCGATTCATGGCACGCCAGCACAGGCGCAACCGACAATGCTGCGGGATGCGCCGTCGCCATGGAGGCCGTTCGCATATTGAAGGCCCTGAACGTGGAGCCCCGGCGCACCATTCGCGTAGTGCTTTGGAGTGGGGAGGAGCAAGGACTCAACGGCTCACGCGAATACGTCAAGAAACATTTTGCCTCCCGGCCTCCAACCGACGACCCTGAAGAAGCGAAACGGCCCCGCCACTTGCGCGAGGTGCAGTGGCCTTTGAAGACCACCAAAGCACACAACAAGTTTTCGGTCTATTTCAATCTGGACAACGGAGGCGGCAAGATTCGGGGCATCTACTTACAGGAAAACGCTGCTGCAAAACCCATCTTCGAGGCGTGGTTCAAACCCTTCGAGGATTTGGGCGCCCACACCGTCACGCTACGCAACACGCGTGGAACGGACCACTTGTCCTTCGACGCCGTGGGCCTGCCGGGATTCCAGTTCATCCAAGACCCGCTCGAATACACGTCGCAAACGCACCATACCAGCCTCGACGGCTACGAACGTATACAGAGCAACGACATGACGCAGGCGTCGGTCCTTATGGCAGCGTTCGTCTATCACGCCGCCATGCGCGACGAAAAATTTCCACGAAAACCCTTTCCGCAAGAGCCGGAAGAAGATTAGTCGATGGAGATTTCCATTCGGCCGTTACGCGAAGGCGACATTCCCGAGGCCCGCCGAATTATCAGTCTGGCCTTCGGCACATTCGTGGGGGTACCGGAACCGGAAACATTCATGGCCGACCGGGACTATCCGGGTGCCCTGCTTCCGGCCACGAACACGGCAGCCTTCGCCGCAGAATTGGACGGCCAATTCGTCGGATCCAACTTTGCCACGCGCTGGGGCAGCGTCGGATTCTTCGGCCCGCTATCCGTGCACGTTGATCTGTGGGATCAAGGTGTGGGCCAACGGCTCATGGAACCAGTCATGGAAGCCTTTGAAAACTGGGGCGTGACCCATGCCGGACTCTTCACATTCCCCCAAAGCCCTAAGCACATCAACCTCTACCAGAAATTCGGATTCTGGCCCCGCTACCTGACCGCCGTCATGTCCAAGCGCGTCGGAACGGGGAATGCCAGAACGGGCGCGGTATTGTTTTCAAGCCTTTCCGAAGAGGAACAAGATCACACATTGCAAGGCCTGCGCTCCCTCTGCCACGACCTCTACAAAGGCTTGGATTTGACGGACGAGATCCGGAGCACCTACCACCTTGGGCTCGGCGACACCATCATTTGTCCGGGCCCCGACGCACCCCTAGCCTTCGCCATCTGCCAACACGGAGAGAAATCCTTCGCAAGCGATAAATGCTGCTACGTCAAGTTTGCCGCCGTCCGCGCCGATGGAAACGCCCCAGAATCCTTTTCAGAACTCCTGAAAGCCTGCTGCGCGTATAGCGAAGACCACTCGCTCACGTTTCTAGTCGCAGGAGTCAATCTCGCGCGCGAAGAGGCCTACCGAGCCATGCGTGTAGGCGGCTTCAAGACCATCATTCAAGGCGTCACCATGCACAAGCCCAATGAATCCGCATACAGCCGCGCCGGACTCTACGTGCTAGACGACTGGCGTTGACCCAAATATCTCGCCAAGCCGAATCTCGCCCTAAGCCCCCGTTCTCCGAATCGTCCTTGATTACAATCAAATTCGTTTGCTACAATTCATCGTGGAAATGGGGGTGTAGCTCAGTTGGGAGAGCGCAGCGTTCGCAACGCTGAGGTCGACGGTTCAATCCCGTTCACCTCCACCATTTGTAACTCAAGCTGAATCGCTAACTTAGCGTTACCCGCCTTCGCGCGGCGCGGCTGTAAACCAAGGTTCTTGTTCGGGTAGTACTACCCGAATGAACAATGGAGGCCGTCGCCATGAAGAAAGCAAGACTCCCACGCACACCGAAGTTCCGTTATCACAAGGCCACCGGGCAAGCCTACGTAGAGGTCGATGGGCGCCGCATCTATCTGGGACTGTACGAACGCCCCCAGACAGAGCTGGCCTACCACGAACTCATCCATGAATGGATCGCAAATGGCCGCAGAATGCCCGTTCAGTCGGAAGAGATTACCGTGGTCGAAATCTGCGCCCGGTATTGGGGGCACGTCACCACGTACTACACCCGCCCGGACGGAAGCCCAACAGAAACGGTGGACCGAGTGAAGCGCGCCCTGCGCCCGCTCAAAGAAAAATACGGTGTGACGAACGCAGCTACCTTTGGCCCCAAGGCGCTCCGGGCGCTCCGAGAGGCGTGGGTCGACCGCGGCCTCGCCCGCAAGACTGTCAACGACAACGTGGCGGAAATCAAGCGGTTGTTTAAGTGGGCAGCATCCCATGAACTCGTTCCCGGCTCGACGTACCAGGCTCTTTCGACCCTGGACGGACTTCGAAAGGGACGGAGCCGGGCGCGGGAAACAGAAGGGGTAAAGCCTGTGGCAACTGCGCACGTTGAAGCGGTGCGCCCATTTCTGTCCCGCCAAGTGAACGCCCTCATCGATCTGCAACTGTTATCGGGGGCGCGGCCAAGTGAACTATTGAAACTCCGTTCCATTGACATCGACACCTCAGGGGAAGAGTGGATCGCCCGCATCGGCGAACACAAGAATTCCTACCGGGGCAAAGAACGAAAACTCTATTTCGGCAAGCGCGGCCAAGTGATGCTGCGCGAGTTTATGAAAAACCGCCCGGTGAACGAGTATCTCTTTTCTCCGAGAGAGGCCCTACAGGAACGCGGCGCGAAGGCGGAGACGCACCGGCGCGAGGGTCAGCCGCCCACTATCCGGAAGACCGACCGGACGGTCGGCGAGCATTACACGGTCACCAGCTATCGCCGTGCCATCACGAGGGCTTGTCTCGAAGCCAAGGTGCCAAATTGGACCCCGCACCGACTCCGCCATTCCAGCGCGACGGTGGTACGCGCGGAATTCGGAGTCGAGGTTGCGAGCGTCTTCATGGGTCATTCCTCGGTTTCGGTGACGGAAATCTATGCGGAGAAAAACGAGCAGGCGGCACTGGAAGTCGCCGCCCGGCTCGGCTGATTGCCGAAAAACGGTGACGCCACCAAGGTGATCGAAGTCATGGGACAAATCGGGTAGCTACGGAGAACGCATTATGGCTCAAAAGAAATCTAAGAGTGGTAGAGGGCTAAAACAAAAAACAACCATCCCTGAATCAATCAATCATGTTCAGAATGTCTCAGGCTTACTGCAATTCGCCGCAACACGACCCGGGCCAGTATTTGGGATATCTTGGGACATCAGAACCCTCCAAGATCGTCGCATCCCCGAACTGCAAAAGTCGAAACTGAATGTGCTTATCGAGGGCGAGACGGGGACCGGGAAAGAGGAGGTCGCTGATCAGATCATGGCTTATCGACCGGAGCCGGCGGTTCCACATGTCAAAGTCAACTGCGCAGCCATCCCCAAAGACTTCGTTGAGTCCGAGTTGTACGGGTACAAGAAAGGGGCGTTCTCGGGCGCGGTTACTGAAAAAATCGGCTTGTTGAAAGAAGCCAAGGGCGGTTACCTATTTCTTGACGAATTTGGAGAGTTCTCGGAAGAACAACAAGCGAAATTGCTCAGGGTTTTACAAGGCGGAGAATACTATCCCCTCGGCGCATCAAAAGCTGTGAAAATTGGAGATGTACGTATCATTGTAGCGGTTCAAGATCGAACAAAGCTCCGCGACGACGTGTTCTGGCGATTTCCGGAGAAAATCAAGTTAACGCCGCTGTGTACAAGACGTGAAGATGCGTTCGTAATCCTACATTGCCTGCTACCCGGACTCTTAGAAAAGGACGAGAATGAGAATGTTGAATGGATGATCTCTCCGACTTCGATGTTGAGTATGCTGCTCAGCCCCTGGCCAGGCAACGTACGCGAACTAGTGAACGCGGCTGAGATATCTGTTGATCGCTGGAGGCACTGGTTCAAGGGTGCGTCGCCCTACAGAGTGCCGTTCTTTTATGCGCCGGACGGTGCAACTCACCTCTCATTGGGCCTCGAAATTATTCCGCATAGAAACTGGATGAAAATTTCGGACCACTTGAGAAAGAACGATCTCAAGTCATTGATTAAGGAAGACTACGGGAAGCTCGGGTTTTCGCAGTATTACATGGAAACGGGTCAATTTTCGCCAGCATTGAACCCAGCCTATTTCTTGTCGCTTTCGACGATCCTTGAGCTCTTTGAGAAGTCGTATGAAATTCGCCATCCGGAAACTCGACGCCGAAAGAAGGGCAGTTCAACCACGAGTAGTTCTGAGTTTCTCTTGGCAGGAAATTGCACTAACAAAATTAGTTCCGTTGTGCGAGACATAGGAGAATACTGGGACCTGAGTCAAGATGTTCGCGAATTCTACTCGGCTTCCAAATCGACTGAGTCATTGCCTTCAACCGATCTTACCCAGTTCACGCTTGACGAGCTGACACGTGAATACTACAACTTGCTGGTGCGGAAACACGGGTCGCCCAAGAACGCCGCCGAGGCCGCCGGAGTGCACAAGGACACTATTACGCGATTCTTGAATTCACAAAAGGGATTGCAATCTGCTTCATAATTACTGCAAATTGCATATATAAGAGCATTTTCAACTTCGATATTCCTTCCTCCGCTCGCTGCGGTGTCCTCATAACCTACTGAATTACAGTATGTTGCACACTCCGCACCCACCTTCGTTCCCCTCATGGCATGGCCCTTGCGTTTATCTCCGAAACATTCTTTAAGTCTTACGGAGGGTAATGCAATGGAAACTGTCGCCTACATCGGTCTCGCCCAGGCGGCGAGACTCGCCCCGACCCGTCCGTCGCCGAATGCTGTTTGGCGGTGGTGTCGCCGTGGACTCGTGGCCCGGTCGGGCGAGCGCATCAAACTCAGGCATGTCCGCGTCGGCGGTAAGTTATTCACGACCGCCGCGAACCTCGATCAATTCTTCCAGCAACTCGCTGACGCCGATGCCGTGCACTTCGACGACACGCCACTTCAAGTCCCTACGGTAAAAGCATCCCGCACAGCATCCAGGCGCGCTGCGGACATCGAGCGCGCCGAACGGGAACTCAAAAACGCAGGCGTCTAACCAAAAAAAAGACGCGCTCGTCTTGGCGGACGGGAAAGCGCGTCGGGAAGCTGAACATGGAAGCTATACACCAAGAAGACGGACTATCACAAATTAAATTCCGGCGCGAAACTCTAGTACAGACGCTGGAACTTAACCCGTCGAGCTGGCGCACCCAACTGATCGGCCACCAACTCGTGTACCTCAATTATTGGATCGTGCGGCATCGTCGTGAGGCATCCACGGTCCCCTAACGCTTTTCTTCAAGTCCCTTCCAACGACTACGTTCTCAACATTATCAAATAAACATGGAAAGAATAATCAATATGGATACAAACGCTACATCAAACGCTACATCAAACGAAAATGCAACCAAGAACGAAAATAACGAGGAGAAAAACATGCACGAAACAGCATTGGCAACTCCCAAAGACAACAACAATCTACCCGCACACATGAGAAGTGAAACTCCGGAGGGGTTGGATAAACTAAGCCGTTATCAAAGCCGCCAGACGTTGAAAATCGTCCAGCCCACTTCGCAAATTGAATTGGTCGATGAGTTTGGCGGCGGCAGTCTCATTACCAAGCCTGGAGGAATTCTCGTCGCGACGAAGGGAGAAGAATTTAACGCAACGACGTTGGGATTTTTTCCAAGCGCCCAAAAATGGGGCGACTACAATGACGGGGCCCTGGACGGTAAGTTCGAGGAGGTTTTCGACCCCGCGCATCCGTACTTTGCCAGGGCTGAGGATCGCAACCGTCGTTTCGAACCATATGGCCCTAATGGCGAATACAAGCGTGAGTATCTCGTGGCTCTAAATTATGCGCTGCTCATCCGGGGCGGCAACCTGGACGGTGAACTGGTCCGGCTCACCTACTCACGAGGAAGTACACAGACTGGGCGCAACCTTAACGGGCTGATAAAGCGTCGCGGTCGCGATGGTATCTCGGTATACGGGAACACGTTAAAGTTCCACACGAGCATCGAGACGAAAGGCGGGAATTCCTGGTTCACCTTGAACCATGAGCTCATTCCCGACTGGGCGGAGACAGAGGAGGTGTACGCGGAACTTCGCGAGATGCACAAGGAATTCGAAGCCGGATGGCAATCAC
>JAPYPO010000658.1:1708-2205 GCA_029937645.1 Candidatus Hydrogenedentota bacterium | reverse complement strand
GAATAACAAAGCGGTCCATATTCGCATTTCGGATGCATTCATCGAATTGACCGGCCAAGGATTGGTCAACCCCATATCGTCAGAGATAGGCAGTTACGAGTATGTAACTGAGGTGCACGCTCTGACTGTTCGCCTAACGGGCGGGGATTCGGATGTGCTCGCGCTGTTTATCAACCTCCGGTCATCTTCAGAACGGGCGCTGCTCTTAGTTTTCGACCAATTGGAAGGCCTCATTTATCACGAATTGCTAAAGCGGAAACGCTTCGAGAGCATGCGTTGTGGTACAGACTCGAATGGACGATATATTTTAACGATTGATATGCGAGAACCGGTTGCATGGTCGAGCAGTTGAGCAACGCTTCTCGCAGATTTTACACGCCCTAAGATGGCCCAGAATCAACGGACGGCCAGTCGGTAACCAAAACCTTACCGAATCGGCTGCTCTCTTGACGCCGCTTAGTGGTGTAGAATGGACAGAGGCGAATACAGGTATCACA
>JAPYPO010000658.1:0-1698 GCA_029937645.1 Candidatus Hydrogenedentota bacterium | reverse complement strand
TGGTAGCGAAGTGAAGCTCCCCACCCCGCCAAAGCAAACCCATCGGAGACCCCATTCACCACGTTGACACATCGCCAACCTCTCCACCAGACACTCATCACAAACACGCGTTCAGTCCAACAAGGTTTTGCCACTTGCGATCCGGCCATGGCCTGCGAACTCGTTTCCTCATGTCTCAAGCGGCACTTAATTCGTAGGGGAGGATCGAAAATATAGTATAGTGTCCCCAAAATATCCCCGGTACAAGGACACGTATGTTTGCGAAGGTAGTAGATCGCTTTCGAAGCGACCGACGATTTCAGTGGGAAATGATAGTCCTGGCGTGTATGTACCTGGGCTACGCTGCGTTGTACATGTGCCGCGCAACCGTTGTGATCTCAGGACCCGCAATGCTCGATGATCCCGGACTCGGGCTTACTAAAACAGCGTGGGGAGCCATACTAGGTTGGGGTACGGCCGGTACGCTTGTCGGCAAACTGACGAACGGCGTATTGGCGGACAAATTTGGTGGGCGGCGAATTTTTTTGTGCGCCCTCATCCTCTGCATGGTAGCCACTGGGATGTTTGGCACCGGCTCCGGTGTCCTGTTTTTCTCGCTGGCCTATTTTATAGCATTGTTTGCCAAGTCTGCCGGTTGGCCTTCGATGGCCAATTTGATCGGCCTCTGGTATCCGCCACATTGGCGCGGGCGGATCTGGGGTATCCTCTCCTCCAGTTCCAGGTGTAGCTCCCTTTTTACGACTCTCGCCCTGGGAAGTTTGCTACTCGTCGTTTCCTGGCAGTGGGTCATCGGAACCGCCGTTGCGATTGCGGGCGGAGTTTTACTGTTGCTATTTCTTGTCCTAAAACAATCCCCCGCCGACCTGGGCCAGGAGGTAGCCGCCTCGACAAACGTCGATAATCTTCAAGAACCACATCCCCTCGATGACGCCTCCCTTGCCGAAGCGCTTCTAAGTTTCCTCAAGAGTCCGCGCGTCTGGCTCATATGTGTGAGCGTCATGTGTCTAGCAATCCTGATGGAGTTTCAAAGTTTCATCCCCATCTATCTAAAAGAGACATTCGGTCTGACGGCGGGGATCGCCGCGATTACCTCGTCGGCTTTTCCTATCGGATCGCTGATTTCCGTGTTGCTAGGAGGGTTCCTCTTTGACGCGCTTAGCAAGAAAATGCGCATTGTCGCTCTGGGTGGCTTAATGGTGTTCGCCGTCGCGTGCGTCGCCGCGCTAATCGCTATTCCCAATTGGGGTATGACCAACACCTTCGCTTTGTGGACAACCCTCCTCTCCATCATGGGCTTTGGACTCGCCATCGCGCCCTGCTACTACATCCCCATGAGCGTATTTTCCGTAGACTTTGGGGGCAAGCGGTGCGGCGTACTCATCGGTATTATCGACGCGGCAGGCTATCTGGCGTCGATGGCCTTTGATTTTCTGGGCGGCGCGGTCGCAGATCAGGCAGACGGGTGGCGTCACTTTCTGAACATTCTTTTTTATGTCGCCATCGTAGGGTCGGTAGCATTGTCTCTATTTCTGGTCATCGAGTATCGCTCTCAGAAAGGGACTCTCGAACCCTTCCAAAAGTAGACGCAAGCGGAGCGAAGTATAAACGTTTTTTGCCGCGATTTTCTACAGTGTGGCGAATCCCCAGGGCAATCGCACTAAATCCTAATCGCGGTTCACGTTTTATCTGACGCCGCCC
>JAPYPO010000657.1 GCA_029937645.1 Candidatus Hydrogenedentota bacterium | reverse complement strand
AAAGGGCGTCCATTTCCTCCGGCTTCCCACCGTGACACGCCACTCCTATGCAGGTACCGCCTGCGGAATTAATAGCGTCGGCAACTTTGTCGAGCCCCTCTTGCTTGCGAGAGGATACGACCACTTTCGCGCCGTGTTCCGCAAACGCCTTCGCGATGGACTCGCCAATGCCACGGCTGGCCCCGGTTACGATGGCGACTTTGTCGGTCAGGCTAAAATCAACTTCGGGCATAACGTTTCTCCTTGCTTCGTTCATACCAATCTAATTGGTGTTTATTAATCCTTGAGTCTGAAGGCGATCAACTCACCCGCCTGTCCGAACATACCGGCAGCCAGGACGATGTACTGTTTGCCTTCATGCATATACGTCATCGGCGTGCCTTGCGGCGCTCGGTCCAAATCATGTTCCCAAAGTTCCTCCCCGGTGGTCTTGTCAAAGGCGCGGATGACGCCGTTGCGAAGCGTCTTTTCGTAGTCCTCCGGGTCGAGGTTCAGTTGAATCATAAACAAAAGCGATTTCGTCAGTACACCGCCGCCTTGAACCAAACCCGGATTCGTAGCAGAGCCAAGCGGCGGGAGGTTCAGATGTTTAATCGCGGGGTGATCGCGGGGTCCATCGCCGTGCGCTATTTGCCATACGAACTCGCCCGTGTTTAAGTCGATCGCCGTAATACGCCCATAGGGAGGCTTAAGCATCGGCAGCCCCTGCGGGCCAATAATGTTCTCCAGAATCGAGACATGCGAAAACTCCGCGCGCCCGCCCGTATTCTTGCGGAGTCCCATATTAAACAATCGTGTTTGAGAAGGGATGTACAAAATTCCGGTCTCCGGATCGAGGCATGCGCCACTCCAATTCGCCCCGCCCACCATATGCGGAAGCACCGCTGTACCCTTATTCGTCTCCGTTTCGACCGTCAGGGGCGTGAAAATCGGACCGATAGTGTACTCGCTAAGAATGCGTTCTGCCTCCGCGCGCAATTCCGGTGTAAAGTCAATGAGATCCTCGACACGAACGCCTTGCCGCTCGAACGGCGGCGGCTTCGTCGGGAACGGTTGCGTGGGCGACAACTGCTCGCCCGGAACCTTCGATGGAGCGACCTCCCGCTCTTCAATAGGCCAGACCGGCTCACCCGTCACCCGGTCGAACACAAAAACCCACCCATGCTTGGTGATTTGCGCAACAGCCTTTATCGGCTTGCCATCCACGACAATATCCACAAGGTTCGGCGCGGCCGGCAAATCCCAGTCCCAGATGCCGTGGTGGATGAACTGATAATGCCAGACGCGTTTCCCGGTCTTCGCGTTCAAACAGACGAGCGACTCCGCGAAGAGATTGTCCCCAAGCCGAAATTCGCCCAAGAAATCATTCGTCGGCGTACCCAACGGAAGATAGACATAACCAAGCTCTTCGTCCGCACTCAACATCGACCAGGCATTCGTGCTACCCGTGTACTTCCACGAATCGTTCAGCCACGTCTCGTTGCCGAATTCGCCTTCCTGCGGAATCGTGTGGAAGATCCAATTCTGTTTGCCTGTGCGCACGTCGAAGCCTCGGATATGCCCCGGCGGCATCGTCTTCGTGCCCGTCGGGTCCGTGATAACCGATCCCACTATGATCGTGTCGCGACAAACAATCGTCGGCGAACTGTACGTCAGATGGCGCGCGTTAAACTTCCTGCCCAGCCCCTCCTCCAAATTCACGATGCCGTTTTCGCCAAAATTCGGATCCGCCTTACCCGTTTCCGTGTCGATTGATACGAGCTGGCGTCCACCCGTAGCAATGATGATCCGTTTTATTTCACCATCCGTCCAATACTCGATCCCGCGATGCTGAAAGCCCACGTTCGCCGGAACGCCCAGCTTGTAGCTTTCCGGATCATAGACCCACAGCGTTTCGCCCGTGCCCGGATCGATGGCCGCCACCTGCGAGAAGGCCGTGCTCGTATACATCACGCCATCCACAACAAGCGGCGTCGGCTTAAACGAAACCGCCCCCCGCGGCGCGCCCTCCACCTGCGCCCCAACCGACTCCCAGCGCCATGCCTCCTCCAGATTATTTACATTCGAGGCATTAATTTGGTCGAGCGGCGAATATTTTGTACTGGCCGTGTCACCCGAGTAATGGCGCCACTGGCCATCCTTCACGCCCTCGGGGGCTTGCGCATCAGCGGCCATGCTCAGCGCGATTACGAGCGCGGTTCCCAGG
>JAPYPO010000085.1 GCA_029937645.1 Candidatus Hydrogenedentota bacterium | reverse complement strand
CAAATGCGGTACGCTCCCTCATTCGGGTGGAGGAGGTCTGGCATAATGCTGGTCGGAAGTGTTCCGTCCTCCTCAAGAAATAGTTCGTTGAGCGTGAGAAAGTAAATCGATTCAGATTGGCCGTAGGCAGAAATCAGCTCGTTGACTTCGGTGTTCAAGATGCGAAATGGGTCATCCTTCTCCGCGCCTCGCGGGAATACGGCCAATAGCAGAATCTTCATGTTCGGTAGGCGCGTCTGGAGTTCCTTAAGAATCAGGCGAATTCCCCGAGCCGTGTCCTGTGCCGGATCGTGGGATCCCGTGTTATTCGTACCGATCATGACAACGGCGAGCTTCGGCGACATGCCATCCACTTCACCATTCTGGAGCCTCCACAAGACGTGTTCTGTGCGGTCGCCGCCAAAGCCCATATTTATGGCGTTCCGGGGGGCATAATACTTCGCCCAGGGCTCTTTCCCTTTACTTTGCCAGCCGTGCGTGATCGAGTCGCCAATCATGAGCAGATCGACATCGCCGTGTTTGGCCCGCTCAACGATCGCATCGTGTCGTGGCATCCACCACTCGGCCGCATGCGCTGCGGTCTGAATCGCGGGCTCAATGGCCCTGACGGAACCCTCCTCCGTTGCGCTGTCCTGGGCGAAACTCGGGGCGCTTCCGACAAGAAAGAGGATGGACAATATTGGGCATAGTAGATGGCTAAATTTCATGGGTACTCCTTCTCGTTCGATGCATCGTATTCATCGAATCACAGGTTTGGCTAATTCAATCAAAATTGGAAGTCCGGACGCCCCGCAATGGGCCGGGGCGAAAGGGCGTCATCCCGAACATTGGTTTGAAAATCAACTCTTTCCTGTCATTGCGAGTCGGATCAATTATGAACCAAACATCAGTTTAAAATGCGTTAGTCCGTAGACTTTTTGGCGATAAATTTAAGTTCGCCGCTTTCCCCGCCAACCTCATACGCAATGACGCCAGTCGCGCTGTCGCCGTCAGCGGTGCCGCTAAATCGAGCAGTTACGCCCGCATCGGGGACGGAGAGGGAGAAGCTAAAGCGTCCGTCCTCGACCGTGAAGTCTTCCGCATCGAGTGAGATGCCATCCGTGGTGTAGACGGCGCTTAACGTGCCCTGATCGTCGCTAATCACCAGGACCGGGTTTTGGAGGCGGCCATCGGGTAGCGTGAATGTTATGATCCATTTGCTCGTGCTTGCGTCTGTGTTTTCTGCGACTACGTCACGCTGTGCTTCCCAGGGGAAATCACCAAGGCCGGCGATGGTAACGGTGCCCGCGACGGCGTCGTCACTGATGTCGCCGGAAAAGCTAATGTTGAGCGTTTGGCCGTCGATTTCGAGGTCAAACTCCCAGGAAAGTGTCGTGCCGTTGACCCGGCTATTGTTAACCGCGTAGGTTTCGCCCCCCATATCATAGGAGCCGCCAATCTTACCGTTGGCCGAGGTGATCGTCAATACATCCTTGACCAATTGGCCAGTAGCTGGATCATCATGCTCCCATCGCCAGGTTCCTGTGGGGTCTACCGCTGCGGCTACGTCGCGTTGGGCGGTCCAGGGGAAATCGCCAACGCCGGCGATGGTAACGGTGCCCTCGACGGTGTCGCCACTGATGTTTCCGGAGAAGCTAATGTTGAGCGCTTGGCCCTCGATGTCGAGGTCAAAATCCCAGGAAAGTGTCGTGCCGTTGACCCGGCCATTGTTAGCCGCGTAGGTTTCGCCCCCCATATCATAGGAGCCGCCAATCTTACCTTTGGTCGAGGTGATCTTCAAGACATCCTTGACCAATTGGCCAGTAGCTGGATCGGTGTGCTCCCATCGCCAGGTTCCTGTGGGGTCTACCGTTGCGGCTACGTCGCGTTGGGCGGCCCAGGGGACATCACCAAGGCCGGGGATATTTACTGTGCCGGCGAGGGTGTCGCCGCTGATTTCGGCGGAGAATCGAATGTTGATGACTTGGCCGCCAATATCGAGGTCGTAGTCCCATGACAGCGTATTGCCGCCGAGCTTCGCGTTGTTGACCTCATAGGTGACGCCGTCCATTACGTACGAGCCGCCAACCTCACCGTCGGCCGACGTAAGCGCTAGCGAATTCTTGATGGTCCGTCCGGTGCCTGGATCCTGATGCACCCAGCGCCAGGTTCCCGTGGGGTCATCGATAGCGAACGAAGTATTGGCAATCAGGCCAGTCAACAGCAGTGCGATCACGCCAAGGCGGGTTTTCATTGTAGTACCTCCGATGGGTTTTCATTGAGATCGTTCGCGGCCTCGATCAGCAATCGACGACACACGTCAGTATATATGGTTAACTATTTCGTATAAGTATATCAATCGGACTATTTTGTGATTAGTCTTTCCGGCGAGGTTTTGAGTTCTCCAATTTCCTGAAAGCGATTGCCTTCGCCTGTGCCGTCCCAGTAGATATCCGCGCCGGGAACAGTCGGGTATTTATTCGTGAAGGCCTCCGAAGGCTCTTCGCCGTTTCCTGAGTAGGTGTTGTGATGGATGTAGGCATGGTTACTCAAGTTGTCCGGCGCTTCGACAGGTGACTTGACCACCATAATTCCATGTGTCGTGTTCAAATCCAGGAAAGAATTGGACGTCTCGACATGGCTATAGCCTTGGATATAGAGGCCTACGCCGCGAAACCCGTGCATCGGCTTCTCCGCTTCGAATTGCCCGTTGCCGTTGCCGGTTATTCTACAATGCGAGATGTTCACATGTTCGGCGGCAACCTCCTTGTCGCCCTTATCTTCTAGGGTGATGCCTACGGTGTTGTTGTGAATGGAGGAATCCGATAGGGTTACGTTCGCGCAATCAAACACGCCTAAGCCAATGGCATTCTGATACAACTCGACCGATTGCAACGTGGCGCCTCGAATAAGATCCATGGCCAGGCCGGTGTCGCTTGCATCCCGTATGATGCAGCGCGAAACTTCTAGGTTCAGCGCCCGGCCGGATAGAATTCCGAATGTGCCCGTATTGGAGGTGCTTACGTCACGTATCGAAATGTTGTCGTGATTGTAAGCAATGACGCCCGAACGTGTGTAGTCTTGGATGTGCAGCCCCTGTATCCGGACGTTGTCCGCTTCGATTTTAAGCGCTACCTCCCGCATTTGGCCATCCTCTTTCATGCCATTAAATACGACGTGCTTGCCCCCCAATTCCATCCCAATTAACAGTACGCCTTCTGTCTTAATGGTGACACTCTGGTGATATTCTCCGGGCATGATCTGAAGTGTATCTCCTGGCTCGGACAGGGTGAGCACCTCTTGGATTGACTGCCCTGGGTTTATGGTGAATATTTTTGGGGTTCGGGCTTCGGCCTGAACGGTTGCCATTAAAGCCAACACACAGACAAGTAGCCAAATTCCATCGCGCATCTTCATTAATTGAGTCCTCATAAAGTTTCTCTCCAATGGGTGTTCTCTGAGTAGGTCGCACGGAAACGTGTGCGATTTATGTGCTCCCTTAATTGTGCATGTTGGACGGGTTCGAGACTGCCGCCAAGGGAAGTATGATTTGGGGTTGAATGTGACTCAGTTAAGCATAATTGGTGTTACGGGTCAACCGGGAGGAGTTGGGTTGGAATGGGCGCGTGAGCCAAAGGGGAATTAACGCGCCACCTGCTCTGCTGATGCCTTCCGGCTTTGTGCTATGGTGAATTCCAGCTATCAGCGGGAAAAGAACATTTCACGTCTTCCAGAAGGAGAGAGATCCCAATGAGTGATGCCAAAATAGTCTTCGATCACATTCACCTCATCAGCGACGACCCCGAGGCCACCGCGTCTTGGTATGCGGATATGCTGGGCGGCGAGATTGCGAGTGTCGCCGAGCTGCGTGGCGCACCGCAATATCGGGTTCTCTTCGACGGTGTCATTATCTTGGTCCGTGGCCGACGGCCTGGGGAGGAGCCGGACCCGGCGTTGGACAAAAGGAAGTATGCGAACGGGTATCTCCATGGGCCGCAGTTGGGTACGGACCATTTCGGGTTCCGCGTTACCGGAGATTTGGACGAGTACTGTGACGCACTCAAGAAGAAGGGCGCTACGTTTTCGGTCGAACCGCATGAATTTGTGCCGGGAGTTCGCATTGCTTATGTGGAGGCCCCCGAGGGCGTACACATTGAGTTTGTCCATGTGAACAGATAGCGTGGTTAGGGGAAAGGCGCTTCCGGGCTCTTCCCGAAATCTCGCGGCATTGCGTTTGAACTTAGGTTAAAGAGGAAAGGGATCGCTCTCGATGAAAAAGACTTTTGCAGCAGCACTCTTGACGCTCGCCGCGTTAGCTTTCGCGTCGTCCTCAGCCTACGCGGAGGATCTATATTTTGATTCGGACGGTGTGAAGATCCGCTACCGGGTCGAAGGCAGCGGGGAACCTATCGTTCTGATTCATGGTTTCGGAATAAACATCGAGGCCAATTGGGATGCGCGCGGCGTCTGGCAGGCATTGTCGAAGGACTACCGCGTGATTGGCTTGGACCTGCGGGGTCATGGCAAGAGTGAAAAGCCGCGGGACCCGGCCGATTATGGTCCGCATGTGAAGCTACTGGTTATCCGCGAGGCGACGCATGGGACGGTTGTGACGCACCCGGAGTACCTCGAAGCGACGCGAACGTTTGTGGATGCGCACGCGGGGGCTTCGGAGTAGGATTGCCGCCGAAGCGTAGACCGCCGAGGGCGGCGGTCCCACAAATTAGTTCTTTTCGATGAGGCTACTCTGTCGCGGTTTTTCTCGCTAGGATCCGCTCACATCGTATTTGTAGAGGAATACTCCGTGGCGGATGTAGAGATGGCCGCCTGCGATTACGGGGTGTGCCCAGCTTGGGCCTTTGCCGCCTTTGGGGATGTTGAAGGTGCTCTTGAATTCGAAGCCGGATTCGGTGGTTTGCATCAGGCCGACTTGGCCCTTTTTTGCGCCTAGGAGGTAGAGCTTTTCGTCTGCGTAGGTAACGGAGCCTCGTTCAACGTCCGTTCCCGAATCTTTCAGTTTGCCGGTCGCCCAGTCGAGGGCATCCCATTTTCTTCCTTTTCGAGAGGAATTGAATCCGTATATGGTTTCATTCGTCATGAGAACGCCGCCATGGTGATTGGAAAACTCATCGTTGTGCCAAACTGTTTTGAGCGAGGCTTTGTCGCCGGTAACGTTTACTTTCCACAATTCGGATCCCCAATTGAGTGTAACGATGAGCAGGTGACCGTCGTGATAGATAGGGTTCGCGGCGCTTTGGGGCTTAATGGAACCGTGGGGGATCGCCCAGAGTAACTTGCCAGTGTCTGCGTTTACACCGATAACCTTTTCGGAGGTCAGCGTTGTTATGATGCGGAGCCCGCCCTGCTCAAAGAGAACCGCCGAGGTGTAGCCGGAGAGATCGTTGGTGCTCGGGGTCGTCCACACGACCGCGCCCGTGTGCTTATCCAACGCGAGCATCGAAACCTCCGGGCCGCCTGGACTGCAAATGACATGATCGCCGTCGATGAGGAGCGATTCGCTTAAAGCCCACTGGATGTTTTTCGCGTTATATTTCTCAAGAACGTTGACCGACCAAATCTCCTCACCGGTTGTTGCATTCAGGCAGGTGACATCGCCGTGGGGGCTTTCGTGGTAGAGGAAGTCTCCGTCGATTGTGGGGGTGCTTCGGGTACCGGGGTAGCTGGCCTTCCAGGCTTTTCCGTTCTTGACCTGCCACAGTTTTGTCCCGTCGAGTTCGAGCGCGGTAATTATGGTATCCCCGTCGATATTGCCCGCTGTATAAATTAAACCGTTTGCGACCGATACACTCGAGTATCCTTCGCCCAACCCGTCGACCGTCCAGGCCAACCCGGGGCCGCCCTCTGGCCAGGCATCCAACAAGCCCTTTTCAGCGGAAATATTGTCCCGATTGGGGCCGTGGTATTGCGGCCAGAACGCGCTCTGGTCCGCCGAGTGTGCGATAGCCGCCAGCACGGAGCCGGTGATGAACATGCAGAAAATCCGAAGCCGGACATCCGAAGACGTCGTAGTCATTTAACTTCTCCTAAGTGTGTTCTTCTGGGGGGGGCATTTCAGGGCTTTCTATTCCAAACACCCTATTGAACCACAAGTTCCAGGTGATTTTAGCCGAGTGGGTAGAGAATATTCGAATCGGGCCTATCGTCAATCCGTAGCGGGAGGAGTCTCGATAACGGTAGTTTCCCGTCCGCCTTGTATGCGCTTGACTCGCTTCTTCGCCGCCTTGACTGACGAGGGGTCGCCGAGCAGTGCGAAATCGACGGTGAAGTTTCTGCTCTCACCGGCGGCCAGCTTGGGGACGCGGCCATAGTTTCGCTCGACGCGGCGATTGAAGGGAAAGCCCGTACCCGGCTCGATGCCGGTCACGTAGCCGTCTTCGATGGCAGCCGTATTTTTCCAGATAGAGAGGTAGGGAAGTTCGTCTTTCTGCCACGCGATCGATGCGCCTAACGTGCCTGCTTTGTTCGAGAGTACGGCCAAGCAGTTTCCGGATTGGCCGGCAAAGGGCTCGACGAGAAAGACCTCCTCGACGTAACCGCTTGTTGGGCGATCGTACTGGGTGTAGTGAGCGAGTCCCTCCGCTGCCTTGTCGTTCATTGGCGTGACGCGCTCGACGGCGGTGTACACACGCGCGCCCTTTTCGAGGATGGAGCTTCCAAAGTTGGTGTGGTAGATCACCTGGAACTCTCGTGGCGTCGAGGCGCGGTTGGTCACCGTATCCGCGATGCGGAGCTCATGTGATCCGGGCAGAGTCGAGATTTCTGTAGCGAGTTCGAGACTCGGGCCGTTGAAACTCCGCTCCTGCACCCAACCGCGGACCGTTATGCGATGGGGAGGCTTTGAATCGACCGACACCTCCACCTTCGACGCCGGGATATGTCCGATGCGGCCGTGTAAGGTGAGATCCATTTCCGTTTCGACGCCATTATCGTCGACAAGAACATCCGTGCCGGGGTGACCAGCGAAATCGAGACCGCAGCGCACCATCCATTCGTTGAAGCCATCGAGCCAGCCAAGCCCGCCGCGGCTTTCGAGGTCGATGAAGTTCGGATGTACAATTTCCTTTGTCGGTGAATCCCAGCCGAGCCGTGTGTCGTCGTGCGTGACTTCGTAGACGTTCATCCCACGTGTGGGAATAATCGCAATGCGCAGGTAGCCGTTGTCGATGGTGACCAATTCGACGCCTTCTTGGCGCCCACCCCGCAAGGTTTTTTTCTCGACGCTCCAGGGTGCGGAGGAGTCGAAGGGCATGGTACGCGAGTCCAACCGGAATATTTCGACGTTCGTATTCGCCGAAGAATCCGTAAGCGTATAGTGGTGCGTTTCGTCCGCCGATGCCACCGCGACCGCCGCAAGGAAAATTCCAGTTAGCGTCAGGGTATAGCGTCTCATGTGCCTGCTCCTTTTAGTCGCCGAAAATATCTTCGAGGGCCTTGCGCATAACGGAGGGGTCGGCGTCGATCCCGCTCCAGTATTTGATGCCGATTACGCCCTGGTTCACGAGCATTCCCAGGCCGTCAATTACTTTGCAGCCCTTCGCCGTCGCGTCTTTTACGAGGTTGGTCTTTGGGGGATTTGGGATCACGTCCGCGACGACCATATTCGAGGTCACCGAATCCATATTGATATCGATCCGCGCATCGACGTCGGGGAAGAGCCCGATCGACGTAGCGTTGATGAGCACGTCGGTCCCCTCCGGTATGTCATAGGTCTTATCCCACAAGACAAACTCCGCTTCCGAGGGAACCTTGTCGTTCAACAGTTGGTAGAGATCGTCGCCGCGATCGCGCGAGCGGTTGAGGATGGTGATTTTCTTTGCGCCTGCCAGCGATACTTCCACGCTGATCGCCCGCGCCGCGCCGCCCGCGCCGATGATGACGACGTTCTTGCCGGCGGGCTTCGTCAACTCGCGAAGCGATACGACGAAGCCTTTGCCGTCGGTATTCTCGCCGATCCACTGGCCGTCACGCTTGACGACGCAGTTGACCGCGCCCATGAGGGATGCGGATTCGCCGAGGCCGTCGAGGTGTTCGATGACGGCGACCTTGTGGGGAATCGTGCAGTTGAAGCCCCGAAACCCCAACGCCTTGACGCCGCAGACGGCATCGACCAAATCTTCGGGCCCGACTTCCATTGTGATGTAGCGCCAGTCGAGATCGTGGTGGCGATAGGCGGCCTCTATCATGGCTTGCGTAGGGTTTTCCGATACGGGTTGCCCGAAGCAGCCGGTCAATTCCTGCTTAAAGTTTAATACCTTTGTCACTTCAAAATCCCTCTCACAGTATGCGCCGCCATACCCGGTACTTAAGATTTTCGATCAGAACGGCGAGCAGTATGATTAGGCCGAAGACGATATATTGGTTGAATGGGTTTACATTCATCAAGTTCATCCCGTTCCGAATTACACCGATAATTAAAGCGCCAATGAGGGTGCCGAAGATTTTCCCCCGCCCGCCCATCAGCGGCGCGCCTCCGACGACCACCGCCGCGATCACGTAGAGTTCATAGAATTGGCCGGTCTTGGGGTCGCCACTTTGTAATTCCGAGCCCATTACGATGCCGCCCAGTCCTGCGAGCAGGCCGGAGAGAGTGTAGACGATAATCAGGGTGCGTTTGACGCGGATTCCGGAGAAGAGCGCTGCCTCCGCGTTGCCGCCAATCGCGTAGACATAGCGGCCGAAACGGGTACGCGTCATGATGACATGGGCGGCGACAAAAAGTATGCCCATCATCCCGACAGAAATGGGGATTCCGGCGACGGTCCCGTGGCCCAAGGCCGAAAAGGAGTCGGGCAGATTTCCCAACGCTAGGCCGCCGGTCACCTTGTAGGCCATTCCTCGCGCCATCAGCATGACGGCCAAGGTCACGATAAACGGTGGTAGGCTGAAGCCGGTTACCATCAGGCCGGTGAAGAGGCCAATTCCGGTGCAGACCGCCACGCCGGATGCGCAGGCCAGCGCGACAACCAAGGTACTCATCGAATCCGGCGCGGCATCCCCCGCCGTGAGATGGATCACGGCGGCGGCCGTGGCTGCCGATAGCGCGATCAGGCTGCCGACGGAAAGATCGATGCCGCCTGTGATAATCACCATTGTCATGCCGATAGCGATGACCGCGATGACTACAATTTGTGTGGCGACGTTGATCAGGTTTTCCGCCATCAAGAAGGTCGGCCACTTGTAGCTATCGGGTTGGAAGAAGCGGGTATCCTTCATTTCGGGAAAGCGCTGCTCGAATTGAGAGGGGTCAAATAAGGCCCATTGCATCGTTACGCGCGGGCCTGCAATGGCGGTCGGTAGCCGCCCTTCATCGCGCAGGCCTTCGAGCGTGGCGCGCGCATCCGATGGTTCGCCCGCAACGACTTCGAGCACATCCATGTCGGCGCTCTCAAGTCCGTCGACCAGACTGCGGCCGAACTCCGCATGGTGTTCGGTGGCGCGCAGGACCACGAGCACCGAATCCCCGCCCTCTAAATCATCGACAAGGCGTCGGGCGAGATTGGCACCCGCTGCGGCACCGTCAGGGTGTTGTTCCTTGATGGTCGCGACACTGAATACGGCGCAGAGAGCGAACAATACGAACAGCATGCCGTAGTCGAAGGCCAACTGCTTCCACGCGAAATTAGACACGAGGGGCAAAGCCTACGGTAGATCCGGGTCGGCTTCACCGTCCGCTTGCCGATACAATTCCGCAGGGATCAGTTGAAGCTCGTCGAATTCGTCGCCCGCAAAATAGGCGTCAATGGCCTTGACGATTTGGCGACCCATCCGATCGGGAAACTGAATTGGATCCGCGTAGATTTCGCCATCCTTGATCGCCTGTTTGCCGTCCGGCTGGCCATCGAAGCCTATGATTGTCACCTGATCCGCTTTCCCTGCGCGTTCGAGCGCTGCGTAGGCTCCCAGTGCGCCTGGGTCGTTAATCGCGAAGAGCCCTGCAAGGTCCGGGTTCGAGGTGATGATGTCCTGTGTGGCTTTGTAGCCCGGATCACGCTGGCCATCGCAGGGGAGGCGTTTCACTACGGTGATTTTTCCATTTTCACTGCCTTCATTGTGGGCGTTGATGACATCGTCGAAGCCCTCGACACGTTTGATACAGGAGGCCGCTGGGTCGTGCGTCAGAATGGCAACTTCGCCGCCCGATTCGCCCAGCGCTTCGATCATCGCTTCACCCGCAAGCCGGCCGCCCTGGTAATTGTCCGTGGCGACATGGGCGGCAATTTTGACCCCCGAGGCCGTGCATTCAAGGTCGCAGGTGAAGACAGGAATCCCTGCCTCGTTGGCCGCTTTGAGGGCTGGTCCAATCGCTTCCGAGTCGACCGGGTTCAGTACGATGGCGTCGACCCGTGAGACGATGAAGTCTTGAATCTGATCCTTCTGTTTGGCGACGTCTGCCTCTGCGCTCACGACGCGAACCTCATATCCTCGATCTTTCGCCTCGAGGCGCATGTGCTCCGCGATGACCTCGAAGAAAGCATTGTTTGAATTCATCTTCGAAAAACCAATTACTTTGATTTCGGGATCTCCGCCCGGCTCCTCGGTGCTTTCGCCGCCGCAACCAGGAAGTACGGCCAGCAGACCGACACATAACACGCTGAGTATTCTTTTCATGGTAGTTCCTATTTTTGTTCGTTCGTAGAAAAGTTGGGAGTGAGGCGTCTCTCTAGATTATCATCCGTGCGTTGCCAAGTCCAGTTGCCAAGTCTAGTTTTCTGCGGTGAGCACTTAGGCCTTCCGTAATCCTCGGCCATTGAATTTACCCCTCGCCACCTGGATGATAGGTTAGAATTGAGATGAACGGTATGAAATGGGACCCGGATCGACCGCTGGGAGTTCGGGATGTGTATCGCAACGTTCGGAGTTTGGCGGTTCGCGCCGAGGAGCAACATGGATGAACGAAATGGGTGAGCGCGTGGGGTGCGGCGAGAGAAAGTCCGGTGAAACCAGCGTGGTGGTTGGGCTTGGTGAGCTACTCTGGGATCTGCTTCCGGCCGGGAAACAGCTCGGTGGTGCGCCCGCAAACTTTGCCTACCAGGCACAAAACCTTGGCGCTCGAAGCGCGGTGGTGAGTGCAGTCGGAGACGACGCGTTCGGCCAGGAAATCCTCGATGCATTGGTAGGCTTTGGGTTGGGCACCCAGCATGTCGCCCTCGATACACAGCATCCCACCGGAACGGTCTCGGTCGAACTCGACGAGAGCGGAATTCCAAACTATATCATCCATGAGGGGGCCGCTTGGGACTGCATTCAACCATCGCCCGAACTGCTCAAGCTGGCCGAATCGTGTGATGTTGTCTGCTTCGGCTCGTTGGCGCAACGTTCGCCCGTCAGTCGTGCAACGATTCTACAATTTCTCGACAGTACCCGGGCCGGTTGCATGAGGGTTTTCGACATCAACCTGAGACAGTCCTACTACGATGCCGAGATTATTCGGGAGTCATTGCGGCACGCCGATGTCTTAAAGCTTAACGATGAGGAACTGCCCATCGTAGCGAAACTGCTCTCCATCTCCGATTCCGAATCGAATGTCTTGATGCACCTTCTGTCTGAATTCGACCTCGACGTGATCGCGCTGACGTGCGGAGGCGAAGGGAGTGTGCTACGTACGCCGACAGAAGAGTCCGTTCATCCAGGAGTTCCCTGCGCGCATACCGAAGATACGGTGGGCGCCGGCGACTGCTTTACAGCATGTCTTGCGATGGGACTCGTGCGCGGAGAACCTTTGCACATGATCAACGATCAAGCGAATCGGCTGGCCAGCTACGTTTGCTCGCGGAAGGGCGCCATGCCGCCGATGAGCGAAGGTATTGGGGCTTCCTGAGAAAAGCTCTTTCGATTACGTGTTCTTGATGGTATTCTTATCCCGCATGCTGTGGGCGGATGGTCTGCGGAGTGAGCGCGGTGGGTGTTTCCTGATCGGTGTACAATTCCGGAGGGAGTCAGATGATCGAAATGAAATGCCCGGAGTGCGGGCATCAACTGCGGATTCCAAGTGAGTACGCGGGCAAGCGAGGCGGGTGTAAAACCTGCGGAAAATATTTCCTCGTTCCCCTGGAGTCGTCACCTCCGTCTACGATCGCGCCGCCGGTTGCGACCTCGTTGGACGCATTGAAGAACGCTCCGGATGCCGGTTCCGCCTCGGTTTCCCCCCCAAGCACCGGCGCTGCTCCACCCGGTGTGGCGGCGTCCGAGTCTGATGCCGAACAAAGGGTCCAGGGAAGCGCCTTTCTGCTCTCAGCCTTTCTGGGTTCCTTGGGGTTCGATCACTTGGATCTCGGGAACATCGGGCTGGGGC
>JAPYPO010000656.1 GCA_029937645.1 Candidatus Hydrogenedentota bacterium | reverse complement strand
ATCCCCCGTAGCTCGATCGAACCGATTGATCCGATTTGCGCGATGGACAACCTCTTCCAGCAAGTTTTGAACATTCCGGCCTGCACCCTCGGCCACCGCCCCGAGAAGTGCCAAGTAACGATTCTGAAATGCGCGTGCCATTCGCTTCCTGTGAGGCGTAAGACGCCGATCTTTGGGCGACGCGTAGTCACTCGTACAGATCTCCATAAAGCTTTCGGTATCGATTGGAGTGGGATCCGCCATGTAGAGATGCGGCAGTTCGCGCAACAGATCACGCGTACTGAAGATTGCATCATGGCTCAACCCGTCAGCACATGGCTGCGGGCCCCTACTCGACTGAGCGCGCTCGAAGTGCGAATGGGCCTTGCGAAAGCCATCAAGTAAATCCGGAAGAGTCTTGAGGGCAAGTTGCTGGAGCTCATCCGTGAGGCCGATGTTTCGCAACAAGAGGCGATCGCGCTCCAAAGTGAATTCCTGATCGAACTTCGTAAGCACCGGATCTTTACGGAAAGTACTGAGCGGTGAGCGCTCTCCATCGATCAGGTAGTCACGAATTTGCGCGAAGCACTGAACCAGGTGACGCGCCTTCTTCTTCTGTTCGGGGATCGAAGTCGACCAGCGAGGCTGATCGTCGAAGCGGTAGTTGCGGTGATAGAGACCAAATTGTCGAATCGATCCGTAATCGATGATCCCGCCGTTTGCGAGAATGTTGTCGCCATCCCATTCCAACCAACAGAATATGTATTCGCTTTCGAAGGTCGCAGTCACTTGAGCAAACGTGGTCGCCATGTGTTCGGCCAGATAGCGATAGCGTCTCTTTCGCTCGGCCTGGGTCCCGGTACGAATCGCGAATTCTTCGGGCCAGTCTCCGTTTGCAACCTGTCTTTCCATGAAGAGATCGACGACGGCCTCAAGCCGAGCGAGGTCTCCTTGGCGCAGGTACATGAACATGTGCGCGGGGCGAAGGAGGTTTTTTCCCGCGCGAACATTGATCGACTGACCACTTCGCGTTGCAATCACTGCCAGCACCCGCTCAGTTTCAATTCCGTTCGAGTGAAATATCTCACTCGTTAACGCCGCACCAATTCCTTCTTCCTCCGTTGATGTTCCGCAGCCATAGTCCGCCGTGGCACTTCCCGACTCAAAGAAGGTCTTTTGATGTCCCGTCGCCGGACAAAGACAGGTGACGCCCGTTCCGCAAGAGGAAACATCCCAAGTAACACCCTCGTTCTCAATCGAACCCACCCAGACACTGCGGCCGTCCCCGGAAGTGAAACCCTGTGTACCTGGGTGTTGCATCTGGAGATAACGAGTCGCCATGTAGGTATTGGGAAGGATCTCGTCCGATGCGTAGTTCTCTGGGTGGAGGCGATCGTATTCATTGATGATGACGAATGAAAAGGCCTGCTCGATGGCCTCGGAGAGCGCGGTCGTGAGTTGGTCTGGATGATCGGCTGGGATCACCCCGATTTCCCGGGCCAATGCGAAGTTGAAGTAGATGACTTCCCCTTCACTGCGCCGCCGAGCCGGGTACGCCACATAGCCACCGGGAACTCTGTCCTTAAATGGATGGCTCCCGTTCAGCTCAGTGAATCGGTACCCATGGCTTTTCGCCTTCTTTCCTCGCGGAGTTCCGTTCTCGCCACTCATACACTGTGTATCGACTGGTCGACATACACCCTGAAGCGACGGAGAAGGGCCAGGAAAGGCAGGCACCAGCCGCGGCCTCTAATTGAAGAAAACCTCAATGAGTCGGGGGCCTAATCTAATAGATTGCGCGCTCTTGAATGCCGTAGACCGGGAACGCCCTCGCGTTATGCATTATCTCTGGAACGGAATTTTCGGATTGACGTCCAATAGCGCGCGGGCGTGCCACCTGCCGTCCGGCAACACCGCTGTCATGAGCTCGGGAGTTAAGTCGTCTTCGTGCTTTGGAAAAACGGGCGTTGGCATGCTCTTCGTCTCTTTGCGGTCGCGCTGCTCAGCTCGACACGCGTTCAGTGATTTCGTCAATGGAGCGCGAGACCGGGCTCGAACCGGCGACCCTCAGCTTGGGAAGCTGGGGAACAAACGCGAATTCCAGCTTATACTTCAACGACTTACAGAAAATCCTGGGCCGGCGAAAGTGGCTGGGATTGACTGGAGTTGACCCGAGTTCCGAAGAGAATTGCGATCTCGCGAAAAGCTCTCGACACATTCCGCAACGCCAAACC
>JAPYPO010000084.1 GCA_029937645.1 Candidatus Hydrogenedentota bacterium | reverse complement strand
GCCCGGGTCTCGTCCTCAAGAATGGGCCCATCGAATTCTGTCGCGCTACCGGGTCCGGCCTGAGTGAGCTCCGCTGTAGGCGGCAACAAATTCTCCGGGCGTTGCGGATAGCTCATCAGGAACCACAGGATGACCGAAATAGCCAGGATAACCGTGCCCGCCTTGCGTGTGAAGATTCGGCCGCGGTCGTAGGCGGCAAGAAAAGCCGTCTTGAAACTGGGCATCTTGTAGTTGGGAAGCTCAAGAATGAGCGGCGCCGTCTCCCCCTTCAAAAGCGTTCGCCTGAACACGAAGGCCGCCGCCATGGCGCACGCGATACCCAGCGCGTAACAGGCGGTAAAGACTAAGGCCCCCTTCGCAGGATCGGCTGGGAATAGCAAGGCGGTGATCATGGCATACACCGGAAGCCGTGCGGAACAGGTCATCAGTGGGAGGATGAGGATGGTGGTCAGGCGGTCGTTCTTGTCTTCAATCGCGCGTGCGGACATGATGGCCGGGATGGCGCAGGCGTGCGCCGATAGCAGGGGTACGAAGGCCTTGCCCGGCAACCCGACCTTGCGTAGGGTGCGATCCATCACGCAGGCCGCCCGCGCAAGATACCCGGTGTCCTCAAGCAGGGAGATGCAGAAGAACAGAATACAGATCTGGGGTAAGAACACGAGCACCCCGCCGACCCCCGCAATCACGCCCTCGACCATAAGGCTTTCGAATTGGCCATCCGGTAAGCGGGCCGCGACCCACTCTCCCAGGCCGCCCATCAGGCCATCAATAAAATTCATCGGGATCGCGGCAAAGCTGAATATGAGGTAGAAGACCCCGAAGAGCACCAGGCCAAAGGCCACGATTCCGGCGACCGGATGCGTAAGAACCGCATCCACTTTTTCCGTCGCCCGGCTCCGGGGGTACTCCGGCTCGTTCACGCAGCTTTCGTTCACGCTCTCCGCCCAGTCGTAGCGGAGCGAGTACGAAATCGCCTCTTGGTTCTTCAACAGCTTCGGCGCTTCCGGTGAATGCCCCAATCGCACGGTTTCGCTGCACGCATCAATGAGGTTGGACAGCCCTTCGCCAGAACGCGCTGCGATCCCCACAACGGTGCACCCAAGGTGGCTTCCCAACGCCTCCGTGTCGATTTCGATATGGGCCTTCCGCGCGAGGTCGCACATATTCAGGGCGACCACGGTGGGGATCCCCAATTCGAGCACTTGGCTGGCGAGACAGAGATTGCGGACGAGGTTCGTCGCGTCGACGATAAGAATGATGGCCGAAGGTTTGGGCCGCCCCGGCGAGTCGCCTAGGATAGCCTCCATCGCCACGCGCTCTTCAGAAGCCACGGCGGTGAGGCTGTACAACCCCGGCATATCCAAGAGTTGATGCGAGACGCCATCCAATTCGATGGATCCGGCGCGGATATCGAGGGTCGTTCCGGGGAAATTGGCGGTCTTGACGCGCAGGCCCGTTAACTGGTTGAAAAGGGTCGTCTTGCCCGCGTTCGGATTGCCGACGAGGACGATGGGGCCGTCGGTGCTGGAAGGTGCCAGGGCGGCATCCGAATATTTAGCTGTGGAAGTCGCCACGATGGCGCCCCTTCATCAATCGGATTTTGCTCGCGCGGAGACTACTTGGAGTGAGGCGTGACGTGAATATGCTTTGCCACATCGCGCGCGATGCCCACACGGCTGCCGTATACGTTGACGATGCAGGGCTCGCCATCCTTTACCAAGCGCACGGTGCGGCCTTCGCACATGCCCAGGCTTTCCAGACGGGCGTTCAAATCGGAGGTCGATTTGACGGCATGGATGCGCCCTGAAGACTTGGGAGCCATATCGAGCAAGGAAATGCTATTGGTTAAGTCAGCAACGCTCACAGCTTATCTCCAATCTAAATAAAAATTTGGTATACATGTCTTTGATTATACAGGTGCAACCTTTGTTCTAATAGCTTAACATCGGTTCTGCTTAATTGCAAGGGGTTCTTAGAAAAAAATAGTCGCCGAGGTACATTTCATATAACCTGTTATAAAACACCCACTTACAGAAAAGGTTCCAGCGAAATTATTGGTTTACCCACCCCCTTTGTCCTCGCTTCAGCGTTTCGCGCTTCGGAATGAGATGCAACGACTCCAGGAGAATACAAGGGGCTGTAGCCCCTTGTCCGCAGTTTTTTCCGGAAATCCGAGGAAAAGTTTCTTTTACAGTTTACCCCCCGCTTGCCCATTTTCTCCTTGGCTTGCCACTTCGAGTATCATATATCTTCATCTATGGGGTTGCTCCTGTAGAGCATCAGCGCTAAGGAGAATTACGCATGGGGCTTGGGCCGCACGATGTATTTATACCGGAGGAGGCTGAATTCGGGGAGGCGCTCGGCCGGACGACGCATCTGGGGATTGGAGCGCATCATGATGATCTGGAGATCCTGGCGATTGACGGAATCCTCACGGCGTATGACTCGACACAGGACTGGTTTTCAGGCGTCATTGTGACGGACGGGGCCGGATCTCCGCGAGCGGGCCGCTTCGCCGAGACCGCGGACGAAGACATGAGGGCCGTCCGCGCGGAGGAGCAGCGTCAGGCGGCGCGGCTCGGGGGCTATTCGGCGGTGGCCATGCTGGGCCATCCGAGCGCGGTCGTGAAGGACGCATCGAATACCCATGTCGCGGATCAATTGGCGGAGGTTCTGATGGCGACGAGTCCGCGGGTTGTCTATACGCATAACCCTTTCGACAAACACGACACGCACGTAGCGGTGTGCCTGCGCGTGATTGAAGCCCTTCGCCGTCTGCCTATGGATTCCCGGCCCGAGAAGGTTTACGGCGTCGAGGTCTGGCGCGACTTGGATTGGTTGCCCGATGAATGGAAGGTTCGGTTCGACTGTTCGAGGAATTTGCAGTTGCAGAGCGAACTCTTGCGAACGTTTGAGTCACAGATTGCGGGCGGGAAACGCTACGATGCCGCAGCGGTTGCGCGGCGCACTGCGCACGCCACTTTCGGGGAATCACACGAAGTCGATGGCGCGCTGGGCGTCACGTTTGGGATCGACTTGACGCCCCTCGTGGCGGACGATGGCCCTACGCTTGATGATTTTATTCGCGGTGTTCTCGAATCGTTTTCGGCGGATGTATTGAATCGGTTTGAACGATTCAGCGGATAGAAACTACGGGCTATCTTCGAGGCGGCGGCCGCCGGTCCGGACCTCCACCTGGCGGGGGCGGTCGGCGGTCTTGACCTCCGCTTGGGGGTGGCGGACGGCGCGGTGGGTCTACGCCTGGCGGGAGCGGCAAGGCTCGGGTGCCACTTTGTCGGCGAATTCCGTTGAGTCTCCGGTGCTCCTCTAGCAGTCGTTCGCGTTCCTGAGGGTTAAGGTTCGGCTGCCTCAGCTTGTCCATCACGCCGCGTTCCTCGGGACTGAGGTCACCGCCCGGCTGTGGGCGCGGCGGCGGAATCACCCCGCCTGCCGTGGGTGCCGGACTGGGCGCATCGGAGCCTTGGATACCGAGGGCAAGCGCCACGATAATTAGGGCGGCCACGATCGCGGTGGCGGCGATAACGGGCCAAAGCCATGCGCGGGATTGCGTGAGCTTGCTGGCCCCGAAGTCTACCTCTTGGCCATCCAATAGATCCGAGACAAGCGCCTGACCCTTCCCGGCATCCAGTACGCTTTGCTTGGTGGTGGAGGGCGTGGCCGTCCCGCCTACGCTTACGATGGCTTGTCCGCGCAGTGTGGTGAGATGAGGGGGTGATCGGTCCTCGCTGATGGCCTGAAGATCCTCAAGGACTTGCGAAGCCTTGGAGTATCGCCGCTCCAGTGCGGTCGTCATCAGGGTCTCCAGAAAAGCGGGGATCACCTCGGGAACGCCGGTGATGAAATTGGTAAGGGGCGGCGCCGGCTCGGTGGTAATTTTTCGCATCACGCCGAGCGTCGTTTCGGCTTTGAAGGGCAATTCGCGGGACATGGATTCGAAAAGGGTCACGCCAAGAGAGAATAGATCGCTTCCCGGCACGACCTCCCCCGCGCCACATTGTTCGGGCGACATGTACGAAGGACTCCCGACCACGGTATCTACGGAGGTGAGCTTCGCCTGAGCGTCCAGGACGCGGGCGATTCCGAAATCGGAAACGTGCGCGCCCCAACTCTTATCGATGAGGATGTTGGCGGGTTTTATATCACGGTGGATGATGCCGTTGTCGTGCGCGCAGGCCAACGCGGCGGCCACTTGTCCGCAGATGTTGAGCGCGCGTTGCCAGGGCAAGGCGCCGTGTTCGCGCAGGATCCGGTCCAGGGGCGCGCCGTCAATGTACTGGATGGCCATGTAGGGCGGATCCGAATCCGCGTCGACTACGTAGATCTGGACGATGTTGGGGTGATTCAGCTTCGAGACGGCACGGGCTTCTCGCCGGAACCGCTCGAGGAGAGCCCCATCATGCGCATGACCCTCTTTGAGCGTCTTGACCGCGACGAGGCGCCCGAGCGCCGCGTCTTTGGCGAGGTAGACCTCCCCCATCCCTCCCGTGCCGAGAGGGCCTTGGATTTCATACTGGCCGAGTCGGGTGCCCGGTGCTAGGCTCATGATGTTATTCCCTGATGAATGATCAATCGGCCAGCGATCCGGCCTGGCGGTGTGTAGGTCATTTTGCCTTGGCAGAGAGATGGCGATCAAATGGAACCACGAATGGACACAAATGCACACGAATATTCTCATAATTCGTGTGCATTTGTGTCCATTCGTGGTTCAAAAGAGGCGATGCCTCCTCGCCGCTTGAAGTCTGCGCCTGAATCCTGGTCAAATGCCCATTGGTGGTAGCCATCGTCACGGAGGGATGCCGCGCCCTAGGGTTGCGCACCCTCCACTAGCAGATAAACCTTAGGACACGCCGTAATCAAAATGCACAAGATTGATCGCAAAGCGTTGACTCTTCGCTCCTTGAAGGAAAGACCGAACAAAGTCTCTATTGAACGTGATCGCGTGTTGCCGATGGACCCGCCAGGTCCGTTGAGCGACATAGCGTTGCGGGTTATTGATGAAACAGTCGACCGTCTTAGGCGCGCGCGGGACGCTGGAAAATCGCGCATGCTGGCGTTCGGCGCTCACGCCATCAAGAACGGCCTCGCCCCGGTAATTATTGCGCTCATCGAGGAAGACTGGTTCACGCATCTGGCCACGAACGGCGCTGGGATTATTCATGACTGGGAATTTGCCTTTCAGGGCGCGAGCAGCGAGGATGTGCGCGGAGGCATACCCCGGGGAGAGTTCGGCTTGTGGGAGGAAACCGGCCGCTATCTTAATCTTGCTCTGGCCGTCGGCGCTTATGCGGGGCGGGGCTACGGCGAGGCGGTAGGCGAAATGGTCGAGCGCGAGGGGATCCATGTGCCCGGCGCGACGACGCTTCGGAATGAGGTTGTCGAACACATCGACGACGACCCCGCCCGTGCCGCGGCGGCGGCGGATCTTCTAGCGATTGTGTCGGAGCATGATCTCGAAGAAGGGTGGCTTTCAATCGACCACCCCTTCAAGCGGTACGGGTTACAGGCGGCGGCGTACCGACTGGGCGTCCCTTTTACGAGCCACCCGATGATCGGCCACGACAACATCTATTTTCACCCGCTGAATTGTTGTGCCGCGCTGGGCCGGTGCGCGGAGCGTGATTTTCTGGCCTTCGCCCACGGGGTCTCGCAAATCGATGGCGGCGTCTACGTCTCGGTGGGGTCGTCCGTCATGTCGCCTATGATCTTTGAAAAGGCTATGTCCATGGCGCAGAATCTGGCGATTCAGGAAGGGCGTCGCATTGAGAATCACTTCATCACCGTCGTGGATTTGGCTGAATCCCGTTGGGATTGGGAACAGGGCGAACCGCCCGAAAATGACCCGGCCTACTACCTTCGCTATAACAAGACCTTCTCAAGAATGGGCGGGGCCATGCGGTACGCACAGGCTAATAACCGGGACTTTCTGCTGGCGCTCGGTCAAGCGCTTCACGCGACGTGAACGATGTTCTTCCCGCCGTCCTTCGCCTTGTAAAGCGCGCCGTCCGCTGCTTCGATGAAGGCTTCCGTGTCCATGCCCTCTTTGTACTCCGCGACGCCAATGCTCATGGTCGTACCGAAACACTGGCCGCTCTCGAATTGGCTCCGCATTCGTTCGGCCACTTCCACGGCCCCGACCATGTTGGCGCCCGGAAGCAGCACCGCAAATTCGTCGCCCCCATATCGAAACCCTTCATCCCCCTGCTCACTGATTGTTCCACGAATGATTTCGCCGACCGTCTTGATCAACCGGTCCCCCGTCTGATGGCCGTGCGTGTCGTTGCACTGCTTGAAATTGTCTAGATCGATAAACATCAGGCACGAGCGATCGTCCCCGCGGCGGTGGCGCCGATCGGGGACCACGGTGCGCAGCCGGGTGTGTAGCATTTTCTTGTTCGAGAGGCCGGTGAGCGAGTCCGTTTGGGCGGCGTGCATCAGGCGGTGCTGTTCCCGGCGCTTCTCGGTCACATCGCGAAAGGTCAGGAATACGATCTCGTCGCCCGGAATGGAGACGAATGCCATACTGATATCGATGTAGAGCTCGTCGCCCTCGGGACGGAGCAGGGTCACGTCGACCAGCTTCCCCTGTCCCGCAGGTCGAAACATCTCGACGCCTTCGCGAAAACGGGAGTGAGCCGCTGGATCGAGTAGGTCGAATACTGGAATCCCGATGATGTCGTCGTGTTCGCGCCCGATGAGCGTTGCGAAGGCGAAATTGGCATCCACCACCTCGAAGGTTTCCGGCGAAATGAGGATGTTGCCTTCCATGCTGTGCTCGAAGAGGTTGCGATACTTCTGTTCCGCGAAAAAAAGCTGTTCGCGCAATTCGCGATCTTTGAATATACGGTGGAGTTTTGCTTCGATTTCGCCCGGCTGGTGAGGCTTCAAGATAAAATCGCTGGCGCCGGCGCGCACGACTTCTACAAAGGGAAACGCATCGCCGAAACCCGTCATCACCAACACGTCCACATCGGGGAAACGGTCCTTGAGGGTTTGGACGAGTTCAATCCCGTGGAGCCCCGGCATAACCATGTCCGCAATGACGACATCGAAGCGTTCGGTTTCGAGTAGGCTAAGGGCTTCGTCACCCGTCGCGACGGTGGAGATTTGGCAGCCCACACGCTCGACCAAAATATTCGATAACATTTCGCGAATCACGGGCTCGTCGTCTGCCACGAGAACATGGCGATTGCGGTGGTCTCTTTGGGATTGATCCTGGAGACCAAGCCACCACCGGGCGACGCGTTGACATTGTGGGTGAAGGGCGCACAAATCGGGCGCTGAAGGCTCGGATGTCGCTGTGGATGGGCTGGTCGGTTTCACCTTACGCAGTGCTCCCAATTACTTAATGCTGTAAAAGTTCCGATCAAGCGAAGCGGACTGCGTTAGGCGCTCTCGCTATTGAATATAAATTAAGTCTACCACTTTATCAAGCGAAAGAGCGCTACTCCTAACCATAGGAGTGGATACTACTGCCCGCAAGCACAATAGCTGAAAGCAGTTACGAGTAGCGATAAAACTGATGAACCGGCAAATTAACGCGCTGCTATCGCATTCGAGATCGCGGCCTTCCGCAGCGAGAAAAAGCGTGATTTCTTGAGAATTAGTAGGGTCCGTTTCCTCATTTCAACTCGATAACAAAGTCCTCGGGGATTTTTGGGAAGCAGGTCACTCGACCGTTCTGGCCATCCACCTTCGGTCGCGCGACGTGGACGAGGAGGGATTTCCCTGGATGGGCCCTTTCCTTAAGCGTGGCGATCAAACTGGCCTTGTCCGTCACGTCCACTTGCGCTACTTTAAGAATAACGTCATTGGGCCGGAGGCGGGCTTTCATCGCGGGGCTATCGGGTAGCACGACGGCAACGACGGTAACCAATTGTCCTTCTTCTAGCCCATATAATTCCGCCAGCCTGCTATTGAGCGTCGTCTCGTCTACGTGCATCCCGAAATAATCGCGTCCATAGGTCGCATAGGGTATTCCCTTCCAGGCGGCCAGCGGAACGGGGATATCGACTTCTTCTCCGGCGCGCCACACATTTAAAATGACTTCTGCACCCGGCTTCATATCGGAAATTCGGTCGATGAGATCGTGTGTGTTCTTGACCACGATATCATCGATTTTGAGGATGACATCGTCGGGGCGGAGGCCGGCCGCCATCGAGGGACCCTCGGGATTGAGTTTTACGACCCAGACGCCCTGGGAGCTTTTCAAGCCGTAGGCATCCAAGTAGTCTTGCAATTCCTGTTCGTTTTCTTCTGCGCTATCGTCGATATTAATGATCCTTACACCAAGCCATCCGCGGAGGACTGCGCCCGTGGCTATGAGCTGCGGGACGACTTGCTTGACCCGGCTTGCGGGTATGGCGAAGCCAATGGAGTTTGCTCCATACGCGATAGCCACATTGACACCGATGACGTTTCCATCCAGGTCGCACAGAGGACCGCCGCTATTGCCGAGGTTGATGGCGGCGTCTGTTTGGATGAAGCCCTGAAAGCGCAGCCCGCCAGGAAGCTGTAAATCTTCGCGGCCGAGGGCGCTTACGTGGCCAAAAGAGACGGAACCGGTCAGGCCTCGCGGGCTCCCCATGGCAATGGCAAATTGCCCGACTTTAAGGGCCGCTGCATCGGCCATGGTAACCGGCTTCAGATCGAGGCCTTCGGGATCAATCTTGATCACGGCAAGGTCGGAATTTGCGTCTTCGCCGATGACCGTGGCGATCCGCTTCGTGCCGTCGGCAAGCTGTACCGTGAGCGTGGTCGCTCCCGCCACGACGTGGGCGTTCGTTATGATGTGGCCCAATAGGTCATAGATGAAACCGGAACCGGTCGAGAGCCGGGACTGGGGCTGCCGCGGGCCGGGCGGCCGCTCGCCCTCTGGATCCGGTTCTGCCTCGGGCCCCCTGAAATTGAACAGATCCTCTAAATTTCGCTCGTTCCGTTCGGGCGCGGTGACTTCCGCCGAAATCTCAACGACCGACGGGGTCACATTCTCCGCCAGGCTAATAAAAGCGTCTTCGAATTCTTTAAGGAGCGGGCTCACAGCTCCGGCAGGTCCCGACACACACAAGAGTAAGACGGCTGCCGCCGCGACGGTTCGTGTCACAATGCTCATTGCTTATCTCCTTCAGCTTTCGCAACCGGCCGGAGATGAATCGCATCGTGAAGCGACTCCTCAAGCCGTGCCAGCACCTGGTTGTCTTCAATCTTTGAGCCGTGGCTCGTAATATAAAATGAATCCCGTACGCGCCGGGCGTCCGTGAAAATTCGGGCGCTTGAAACGTCCACGCCGTTTTCCGTCATGGCACAGGCTATATCATACAACAACCCGGTGCGATCACCCGCCTCCAGATCCAAAACCGTGTAGGCCTTGGAGGATGTATTGTCGAAGGCGATGCGGGTCGGCACGGGCACGGCGGGTTGGAGCAGCGCGAAAATGCGTTTCCGGGAGGGTTCAAGATATTCGGCCACCGTCGCCTGATCCATCAGCACGCTTCTCAAGACGCGCTCGGTAGAATCGCACTGCGCCTTGGTCAAGGGTTTCTTCCGCGATGCGCTCACCGTGGTAAAACAATCCAGCGCGAGGCCATCGGGCCGTGTAAAAAGAGCGGCGCGCTCCACATCAATCAGTTGCGAGGCGAAACAGCCGGCCATTTCGGAGAATACCCCGCTATGGTCCCGCGTACAGACGACGGCCTCGGTCGTGTCCAGGGCTTCGTTCTTGAAGAAGCGCACGGCGAATCCTTCGGACTCGGCCTCCTGGATGCAGGCCATATGCATGGCGATGTGATCGGGTGGAAAAGCCAAGAAATAACGCTCGCCGTAATCTCGAATATGGCTCTCGACTCGATCGGCCCACTCCGGATCCACCTGGGCCCGCACTTCATCCGCTTTAGGCAACGTCCAGTACTCTTCGAGCGACGATTCCGCGCGGCCCATCAGAAACTTCTCCGCACGCAGATACAACTTCATGAGGAGGGCGCCCTTCCAGTCGTTCCACACGTTGGGTCCCACGGCCTTCATATCCGCGTAGGAATGAACGAACAACGCGCGAAGGCGATCTTCGGATTTCATCGTCGTCGCGAAGGCTTGCACGATTTCGAGGTCGTCGGTATCACGGTACATGGCGATGTCATTCATGACCATGTGGTGGCGGACGAGAAATACGATCCGTTCGATGTCCTCTTCCGCAAAGCCGATGCGCTTGCCGATCGTGTACGCGAGCTCCGCGCCTTCTTCCACATGCTTGTGGCCGAAGGCTTTGCCCAAATCGTGAAACAGCAGCGAGACCACCAGGATGTACGGATCGGAGATGTGCTCAAGAGCGGCGCGAAGGCAGGCCCCTATAGGGCCCTCCATATCCTCGATATCGGCGAGCGCCTCGATGGCTTGCAGGGTGTGTTCGTCGACGGGGAAATGGTGGAATTCTTCGTAGCGAATGATGTCTTGCACCGCCGCGAACTCGGGAATGTATCGTGGCAACACACCCGACTGGGCTGCTTGTCTCAAGGCCGAACCGGCTTGATAGGGGCGGTTGCACAGCGCAATAAAGAAGCGGCGGACGAGGGCGCTCGATTGGAAGGCTTCGCCGACGAGCGAAAGGTTCTCCACAACGCGCCGCTCTGTGGGGTGACTGAGGATAACGCCCTGCCGCGAGCAGTTCCAGAAGATGGACATGAGCCGGGCGGGATTTTCTTCAAACCAGTGAGGGTCGCTCAGCCCCGCGTACAGTTCGCCGTCTTCGACGGTGATCTCTTTGGATTCCGGGCGCGGGGAAGCGAGCATGTTCGAGGCGCCGCCGTAGTGGCATGTGCGCGCGGCCATGCGCAGGAAGCGGCGAAGTTTACGCGCAGCGCTGTAGTAATCTTCCATGAAACGCCGCACATCTTCGGTCTCGTTTTCGATGTACCCGAAGGCCAGGGCGACGCGGCGCTGCAAATCAAAGGTCAGCCGGTTTTCGCTCCGGCCCGCTTGAAAATGCAACTCCGTACGAATGCGCCAGATCAGATCAAGGGCTTCGGCAAGCTCCAGCCGCTCCTCGGGCGAAATGAGATCAAGCCCGGTCGCCTCGTCCAACGAGGAGACCCCCTGCGCGACTTTCAGGAGCCAGAGCGCCGTCTGATAGTCGCGCAAGCCCCCGTCTCCGGTCTTGACGTTCGGTTCGACCGCGTAGAGGGATTGGCCTTCGTCAGAGTCTTCGCTGTCCCGTTCCCGCAATTTCAATTCGGCGAAGCTCTTGGCCGTGTCGGAGGGCTTGAGGTTCCGAATCGCAAGGCAGAGCTTGGCGAATGGGCCGGTCCCACCAAACACCAGGCGGCACTCCAGATAACTTGTAAAGACTTTCGTATCCGTTTTCGCGAGCGCAATGGTTTCCTTGACACTGCGCACGGCATACCCCACTTCGTATCCCGTATCCCAGAGGAAAGGCACGATGTACTCGTTGACGGCATTGATCAAGCGATCGCTCCGCCCTTCATGAATGAGCACGATGTCGAGATCGGAATACGGGTTGAGTTGGGCACGGCCGTAGCCCCCTTGCGCACACAACGATATCCGGCGTAAGAGATTGCTCTTTTTCTTGCCCGCGCTGTACGTGGCGAATTCGAAAACGCCCGCAAGAAACTCGTCGGCAATTGCCGAGAGGCCTCGAACCACATTTTCGCCCGACTCGCCTGCTTCGTGACGGGCGCGTATCTCGTCGCGCTTGACTTGCGCGAAGGCTCGGGCGGCCTCAAGACACTCCTCGCGTGATATCTCGGCAAAGGATTTGTCACGCGCCCGGGCAAGCTCAACGAGTTCGGTAAAGCGCTGCGTCATCGTGGTACCTCGTTGTTCGCGACAGGTTCTACAAGAGTGGTCAGCGGGCCATAGGGGGGATCGATGAATATTAAGTAGCGTTCCGGCGCCCAACCGCGTTCGCCGTTCGCGGTCTTGAGGCGCGCCCATCCGCCGCGTCGCGTGTCCACATGGACGCGGTCGCCTTCGTAGAGTTCGAAGCGAACAGTTTCGTTCTCGTTGTTCCCGTAATGTACAGGCACCCGGGGCGCGTTGGCTACGGCAAGGCCGCTCGACTGAGACTTCGCCCAGGTCGAGGCGGCGAAGAGAACGGCCAGCAGGCCCGCGACGGCCGCGGTGCGCCGAAGAAAGCGTACTTGTTTGAATTGTCGCAAAGCGAGCAGGCCCCAACATGCGAACCAACAACCCAACGCCAGCCGAAACGCCGCAGACTTACTCAGCCCGTAGTGCCAGAATAAAAGGCTCTGCTCCCAATCGGAAGGCGCAGGCTTCGACAAGCGTCTCTCGGTATGC
>JAPYPO010000655.1 GCA_029937645.1 Candidatus Hydrogenedentota bacterium | reverse complement strand
TACGCTTCGCGAACCCTGGGCTGAGGAATGGAACGCTTTCAGCGTTCAAATGCAATACAACCTCGTGATACCTTTCCTGGAAATCCGTGATGAACCAACAGATACGTTTCGTCTGTGGAACCGTAGCCGATATTCTTAGTCTTTCTTAACCTTCAGCGTTAGTAAGTAGGCCACGAGTTCGTCTAATTCCTTCGACTTCAGCTGCGAGGGGGCCATTTTTGCGTTGGGGCGGAATTTCTTTGGATTTGTGAGCCAATCCCTCAAGTATTTTGGTGATAGATCGTCTCCGATATTGGAAAGGTCTGGACCTATCTCGCCGCCCCGTCGACCGGTTTTGTGACATTGCTGGCAGTCCTGGTCTCGATAGAGGCGCCTGCCGGCCTTTGCGGGATCGTAGTCTGGGTCGACTGCCGCTACATGCTCGGCACGGGGGTCTTCGCGCATGACGCCTTTGGCAGTGAATCCCACAATGCTCGCGAAAACGATGGTGCCGGCGAGCAGCACGAGTTTGCGCCGACCGAAGGCTGTGGTTTTCGCTCTATCCATCCAGGGCAGTCCCGCAAACAGGAGGAGCATTACGCCGGGCAGTACGGTGGTAGCGAGGACTTTGAATTTGCCTGGAGTCATACGCAGCACTTCGAAGTGGGACATGAAGTACCACTCGGGCCGAGGGACGTAGGCTGTATCGCTGGGATCTGCCGGAGGCTCGATTGGCCCGCCTTTGATAAGGGATATGCCGAAGAGTCCTAGGAGGACGATGGTGATCACGATGAGGTCGCGGGCCATATGGAAAGGGTAGAAGGGTTCGGTTTTGGTGGTGTCCTCGTTAGGGCCGGTAACGGGTCCGTGACGGCGCAGCAGGTAGATGTGGAATGTGATGAGCAGAACGAGGAGGCCCGGCAGCAAGAGTACATGGAGCGTGTAGAAGCGCGTGAGGGTCAGGGCTCCGACGGTCTCGCCTCCGAGGATCATCTGCTTGATGAGTGGCCCGATTAGGGGTACGGACGATCCGATTTCGATGCCGACTTTGGCGGCCCAGAATCCTGTTTGGTTCATGGGAAGGAGTTGGCCGGTGAAGGTAATCCCCAAGACGATACCGAAGATGGCGAGGCCAACGAGCCAGGTTGCTTCTCGGGGTTTCTTGTAGGCGCCCCAGAGGAAGACGCGGATCATATGAAAGAAGAGGGCGGTGATCATGAAGGAGGCGCCCCAATAGTGGAGCGCGCGGACGAGCCCGCCGCCGAGCAATCCCTGTTCGATGTACTCGACTGTTTCGTAAGCCGCCTCGGGGTGGGGCACGTAGAAGAGCATCATGAGCACGCCGGTCACGATCTGGGCTAGGAAGAGTGCTCCGGCGACCGCGCCGAGCGTATTTTTCCAGCCGACGCTCTGGGGAAGGGGTTCTTCGAGAAATTCTTTGGAGACGGTGACGAGTCCGGTCCGGTTTTCGAGCCAATCCTTCATTATGCAATCCTAACGTAGACGTTGCCGTCCTCGATTGAGGCGGGAATGCGCTGGAGGGCGTTGGGGGGAGGGCCTCCAAGCACCTGCCCATCGCTCCCGAAGCGGCCGGCATGGCACGGACACACAAACTCGCCGTCGTCGCCGGCGGTTTCGTCCCATTCGACGTTGCATCCGAGGTGGCTGCATGTCGCGGAGAAGACGATGGGGTTCTCGGGGTCGGCCTGATCTTCTTTGATGAATAGGAGCTTTTCTTCGACTTGCTCATACCAACCGTCGTCAACGCTGATGCGGAGCGGGACGGCCTTAAACTCTGGGCCGGAAATGGATAGATCGCCGAGGAGGGTCTTTTCGTCTTTTTTTCCGAAACGGATGGTGGACAGGAGGAAGGTCGAGGATAATGCGGCGAATGCAGCGGCCCAAGCCCCTCCCAGAATGCGTGCAAGCCGGACCATAGCTTGCCGACGGGTTACTTTGCCATCCATACACTCGTCTCCATATAACGTATGCGAACAGGGTTGCCGCGGATATTTCGCCGGTATTTGACTGCGCGGGCGGGGCCGTTCGCTTTGACGGGGAGTTTCTCGCCTGCTAGGGGATTTAACACGCGGTCGTCCGAAAAGTTCGAACCTTGTTCGTCGCGCCAACCGCCTTTACCGTCTCATTACAAAACCCGACCCACTTTTCGGGCTCAAAAAGGAAGTATACCCGGATTTCCCATTTGGAAGAGTCATCTTGAGATCCGCCGGCATCGATTA
>JAPYPO010000654.1 GCA_029937645.1 Candidatus Hydrogenedentota bacterium | reverse complement strand
ACATAGGCCTGTGCGCCTTCGCCGAGGGATATCAACAAGATGACCGACATGACGCCGATGATGACGCCCAAGGCGGTTAAGGTCGAGCGCACGGCGTTTTGGCGGATTGAATCGAAGGCGCTGTAGAGGCACTCAACGAAGCTCATGATGCGATTCTCTTTTTCCCGAAATCTCGCGCGACCTTTGCCACGGGCTGCATAGGGTTGAGGGCGTTACCCACGGCTGGGTTTACTCTGAGAGTTCATCGACCACGGTTACCCGGACGCCATCGGCCAACTCTTTTACGGAAACGGAGGTGATAAGCGCTTCGCCCAATGCGATGCCGCCCAGCACTTCCTTGCGATCCCAATTCCCCACGCCTGTTTCGACTTCGCGCCGTACTGCGCGGCCCTCTTCTACGATGTAGGCCCACTGTTCGCGGATAAGCGACTCGCTCGGGACGAACAACACGTCCGACTTCTCGTTGGCGAGTATGGTGACATCGGCGGACATGCCTACGATGAATTTGTCGCGCCCTTCGACGATGCGAAGTTTTACATTCAGGGTGCGGCTCAAATCGGGGTTCAACGATACTATCGGGGAAATGTAGACCACTTCGCCGATGAAATCCGTACCCCGGTAGGCGTCGAGGTTGACTCGTGCTTTCTGGCCAATCGCGATTTCCGACGCGTTCGCTTCGTCGAAAGGCGCTTCCACATAGGTATAGCTATCCTGGACCAATTGCAGCAGCGGAATGCCCACGCCCACGGCCTCGCCTACATCGAGCAGGATGCGCGCGACGATGCCCGCAAACGGCGCGCGGACGAACGCTTTTTCGCGCATCGCCGTAGCGACGGCTAATGCCGCTTCCAGTTGCTTTACGTTGGAGGCCGCCGCGAGGATTTCGAGGGCGCGCACCTGGTTTTCCTTCTGACTCGCCGTGGCCGACGCGAGATTCTTTCCCGCCACTTCCATGGCCAGCGAAAACTTGTCTAAATCCGACGGCGAGGCGCCCCCTTGAATCGACAATTTCTTGATTCGATCAAAGTCCTGCGTCGCCGCGTCCAATTGAGACCTTGCGAGGCTGACCCGCGTGGCGGCGATTTCCTTGTATATATCCGCAGCGATTTTCACGCTCTGATGCCGCGACTGTCCCGCTTCAAGATTAGCGCGCGCGAGCTCGACTTGCGCGTCTAGATCGGCATGGTTTAAATCGACCAAGAGCGTCCCTTCTTCCACGCGCTCCCCCTCCGTCACGGGGATCGACGAGACCGTCCCGATAAACCCAGAGTGAATCATGGAGTCCTGGCCGGCGATGACGGTGCCCGACGAGATCGCCGAGACCGTCTGCTCTACATGGCCTTTGGTCAGGGGTATCGCAACGACTTCAATCGGCGTTTCGTAGAAGTACACATAGGTTATAGGTGCGGCGATGGCTGCGATGACGATGAGCCAAACGGTTATTCGGGCGACCACGTTTTTTCTCCTTCGTTCCAGTGTTCATCCTTGACCAACTCTCCATCGCGAAAACTCATGACGCGCTGCGCATGTTCGGCGACCTCGCGCTCGTGTGTGACCATGACGATCGTGTTTCCCCTCGCGTGGATTTCATCGAAAAGCTGCAAAATGCCCGCGCCGCTCTTCGAATCCAGATTGCCTGTTGGCTCGTCGGCGAACACAATGCTGGGGCTATTGACCAAAGCGCGGGCGATGGCTACGCGCTGACGCTGCCCACCGGACAATTCGCTTGACCGATGGTCCATCCGGTCTTCCAGGCCTACCGCGGCCAACGCCTCCGCGGCCTTCGCGGCCCGCTCTTTTTTCGGAGTCCCATTGTACAACAGCGGCAGCTCTACGTTGGCAAGGGAAGAGGTCCGCGCCAAGAGGTTGAAATTCTGGAACACGAAACCAATCTCACGGTTTCGGACCGCGGCGAGTTGGCCCTCTGTAAGATTGCTCACATCGGTGTCGTTCAGGACGTAGGTGCCGTCCGTCGGACTCGACAGGCAACCCAGAATGTCGAGCAGCGTTGTCTTGCCCGAACCCGACGGCCCCATAATGGCGACAAACGATCCTTCTTCGATTTCGAAAGAAACGTTCTGTAACGCGTGGACGACCGAGTCGCCCATCACGTAATTCTTCACAAGGTTTTGAACTTCGATTAATGGCATGGGTGGGAGAACTTCCTCTTGACCGAGATTACCCATATGGACCCGTCGGCGACCGGAGCCAATGAGATTGA
>JAPYPO010000653.1 GCA_029937645.1 Candidatus Hydrogenedentota bacterium | reverse complement strand
TGGAAATCCCGACACCCCGCTGGAGTATGTTTGACGCAAAGGCGCTTGGGGTTCCACACCCGGACGATGTGCATAAGACCATTCAGGAACGCGCGTTCACGTCGCCCATTTGGTTCGACCCGCATCCGAATCCGTAATCCAACGGAGGGTGGACGGCGTATTCGGTGCCGAGGCGGCGACCGCGCGCGAAACGTGGTAATCTATCGAACAAGATAATTATTCTTGGGAGGTACGGCATGAAGGCTCTTGGAATATTTTGGACGGCAACTCTGATTGCGACGTTTAGCGTGCCCGCGATGGCCGAGCCCGGCGAAGGCCCGGACCGCAAAGCCCTATTCGGCGAATTGCACATGCACACGCAGTGGTCGTTTGACGCGTATTACATGAGCACGCGCGCCACACCCGATGACGCCTACGAATACGCAAAGGGAAAGCCAAAGAAACACCCGAACGGCCAAACCTTTCAGATTTCGCGACCGCTGGATTTCATGGCCGTAACGGATCACGGAAAGTTCATGGGCGTTTTCATGAGGATGGGCGACCCCACACATCCGCTTTCAAAACTGCCTATTGCGAAGGGGGTGGCCAGCGGTGATATCAATGAAGGGCGCAAGGCCTACCGCGAAATTCTCGCCGCGGCCAAGGCGGGTACGCCGATAAAAGGGGTGTTTACGTCCGAGTTGAGGCAAGAGGTGTGGGGCCAAGTGATCGCCTCCGCCAATCGCCATAATGCTCCGGGCACCTTCACGGCCTTTATCGGATACGAATGGACGAGCACGCCGAATGGCCAAAACTTGCACCGCAACGTTATCTTCGAGGGCGATACGGCCCCCGTGTTGTTCACAGATCTTGAATCAAGCAATCCCGAAGACCTGTGGGCCTGGATGGACGGGATACGCGAAGACGGACACAAGGTGCTCGCGATCCCGCACAATATGAATCTGTCGGACGGACGCGGTTTTGAGCGCCTGACCACGGACAAAATGCCGTTCACCTCTGAATATGCCGATACGCGAAACCGGAACGAGCCCCTGGTGGAAGTCACGCAGATCAAGGGCACCTCGGAAACGCATCCGGCGCTGAGCCCGAACGACGAATTCGCGGATTTCGAGTTGGTCCAGATATACGTCGCTCAAGAAAATCCGATCACAAACTTTAGAGGCAGCTACGTGCGGGACGCGTACCGCACGGGACTCGAGTTTCAAGACGTGATGGACTTCAACCCCTATCGTTTCGGCCTCGTCGGTGCCTCCGACAGCCATTCCGGGATTGTCCCGGTTGAGGAAAATAATTACTCCAGCATGTCGGGCAACGCCGGCACCCCCGAAGAGGCCGCCGCAGGCAGGCTGATCATTCCACAAGATCCCATCAAGAAACCAAAGAGGCGCTATTTTGGCGCGTCGGGTCTCACCGGGGTGTGGTCCGAAGAGAATACGCGCGCGAGTATTTTCGGCGCGTTCCGGCGCAAGGAGACTTGGGGGACCACCGGGCCACGCATCCAAGTCCGCTTCTTCGGGGGGATCCACATGGGCGGCGTCGATACCGACAAGTCAGACTGGATCGAGAAGGCCTACAAAAAGGGCGTCTCCATGGGAGGCGTTGTCGAGGGCAAGCACGGAAATGGCAGCGCCCCGACGTTCGCCGTGTGGGCGATCAAAGACCCGGATGGGGCGAACCTGGATCGCATTCAGATTGTGAAGGGGTGGGCCGCGGACGGCATCAGCCACGAGCGGGTCATTGACGTCGTATGGTCAGGAGACCGGGTTCCGGATCCCGAAACGGGCAAGGTTCCGGCGGTTGGCAATACGGTCGACCTCGAAACGCTTGAATACACCAATACCATCGGCGCGGTAGAACTGAAGGGCCTCTGGACGGATCCCGACTTCAATGGGAATATGAATGCCTTCTACTACGTCCGCGTACTGGAAATCCCGACGCCCCGCTGGAGCATGTTCGACGCGAAGCTATTGGGGGTTCCGCACCCGCCGGAATTGCATAAGACGATTCAGGAACGCGCCTACACGTCGCCTATCCGGTATGATAGGCGTTCGTACTAGCAGGAGGGGGTTGTAAGCAAACCATAGGGATTGTTTTCCCCAAGGCCCTCAAGTGCATTGGCTCATAAAGGTTCCACCCAAAAGATTCTGTCCTTAACAGCCAGAACCTGATTTGTTGGAGGAACACTCCGGGAGGGCGAGCGTACTCGCGAGCTGCGGTATGC
>JAPYPO010000083.1 GCA_029937645.1 Candidatus Hydrogenedentota bacterium | reverse complement strand
GCTTCAATCTCATTGGCTCCGGTCGCCGACGGGTCCATATGGGTAATCTCGGCTATATATAGAGATCCGCTGCCGGACCCGATTCGCTTCGCAACGGCACGGGAAGAGGGCTTCTTTCGGAGAGTCGGGGAAGCCCTGAAAGAGCCACTCGAAAAACACATCGACAGGTCAGTCGATCTGTTGGATACAGAGGGTTCCGTTGATAACGCCGAACGGCTCTTATCTGGCGATGCGGAACTGGCGATCCTCTCGGAAGGCACGTCGCCAACGAAAGGTCTCGGGTGGGTAGTAGCTCTATATTGAGCCAACCTACGTAATCGTTCGCAGGGACAGCGGAATCAACTCCATGCGAGACTTGCGTGGCAAGAGAATCATATTAGGGCCTGCAAAGTCAGGTATGCGGGATTGCGCAAAACAAATCCTCAAACACTACGGACTTGATTCGAGCGATGTGGAGAAAGAAGCAGACGCAGGCCTTTACTTCACCGATCTAGCAAAAATGCCTGATTTGGATGGCGCAATTGTCACTATCGGCGCAACGAATAAAGGCCTCAACAGAATCATGAGCAGTGGAGATTTCCAATTGCTCGGCCTTGAGACGGAAGCACTCGTCACAAAATATCCTCATTTTCATTCAGCCGGAAAAATTCCCACGGGATTCTTTAGAGCGGCCACATCCGACGCGCCCATTCCCGTGAAGCCGATCCATACGGTCCTAAACATTGCGTATCTTGCCGTCAATATCGACGCCCCAGGCCTTCTGGTCACAAAGACGCTGGAGGTACTCTACCAGGAAGATCTGACGAGAGAGATTCCCACCCTGATACCTCGCGGCGTGGCCGCCGATTGGGATAGCACGTATCCAAGACATGAAGCCGCCCACAGTTTCTTCAACCCCCAAGAAGGGCTCCATCGGCAGACGGTTTACTTGGAATTTATTGTTGCGGTACATGGTACCTTCGTAGCCCTTGTTTCGATCCTGTTTCTTGCATGGAGGCGCCGAGTCTATATCCGCAGGGAGCAGGACACGCTGGAGATAGACCTCCAAAAGCATTCGCTTGACGCCTACCTGGACGTGACCCTTGAAATCGAAAAAAAGCAAATGCACGAAACGGATCCTATAAGACTTAAGGAACTCCTTGACGAAGTTACGCTGACCAAACTGAAAGCCCTCGATGAACTCACGTCCCATGCGCTGAGGGGCGACCGAATATTCCTCATCTTCTTGACCCAATGCGGTAATCTGTCTCGAAAAATACAGCTAAAGCTGGACCGTGTTTCCGAGTCGCCCAAGAAAAAGATCGCGAAGAGACGCTCAAAGCCATCTCCCAAGCGCCGTCCAAAAACAAAAAAAGCGTCAAAAAAGAAATAGCGACCTTTGGTTGTCCCAATCGCTCAACATAATTAAGGCACTGCCGCCGCACAATCAAAACGCAGGCGCCGAAGTAAAACTCCGGCACCTGCGTTGTATAATCCTTGATACGCTTTACTGACGATTAAATATCGTAGTAGAGGTGGTACTCGTAGGGGTGTGGCCGCATGTCGATCTGGGCGATTTCCTCTTCGCGCTTGTAGGATATCCAGGTATCGATAACGTCCTGCGTGAACACGTCGCCCTTGAGCAGGTACTCGTGATCCGCTTCGAGCGCGTCCATCGCCTCGGCGAGGCTTCCGGGTGTCTGCGGGATTTTCGCCTTTTCTTCCGGCGGCAGATCGTACAGATCCTTGTCCATCGGTTCGCCGGGATCGATGCGGTTCTGGATGCCGTCGAGGCCGGCCATGAGCATGGCGGAGAAGGCCAAGTAAGGGTTACACGAGGGGTCCGGCGCGCGGAATTCCATGCGCTTTGCCTTGGGGCTCTGCGAGTACATGGGGATGCGGACGCAGGCGCTACGGTTTCGGCTCGAGTAGGCCAAGTTGACCGGCGCTTCGTAGCCGGGTACGAGGCGCTTGTACGAGTTGACCGTCGGGTTCGAGAAGGCGACCAACGAGCGGGCGTGCTTGAGCGTACCGCCGATATACCATAGGGCTTCCTGGCTCAGCCCGGCGTACTTATCGCCGGCGAAGAGGGGTTTGCCGCCCGACCAGAGACTCTGGTGGGTGTGCATGCCGGAGCCATTGTCTCCGAAGATGGGCTTGGGCATAAAGGTGACCGTCTTCCCGGCCTGCCGCGCGGTGTTTTTGACGATGTATTTGTACATCATCATCTTGTCCGCTATGCGGCACATTTCGTCGAAGCGAAGATCGATTTCCGCCTGACCCGCCGTGGCCACTTCGTGGTGGTGGCATTCTACATCCAACCCACAGTCGATCATGTTCTGCACCATGAGGCTGCGCAGATCCGAGGTGGAGTCGGCCGGGGCTACCGGAAAGTAGCCTTCCTTATGGCGCAGCTTATAGCCCAGGTTCGGGCCTTCGTCCGTGCCGCTGTTCCAGATGCCTTCGGAGCTGTCGACCATGAAAAAGCCCTGGTTCGGCTGGTAGTCGAACTGCACATTGTCGAAGATGAAGAATTCAGCTTCGGGGCCGAAAAGCGCCTCTTCGCCAATCCCGGTCGATTTCAGGTAGCTGGCCGCTTTCTGGATTATGCTGCGCGGGCAGCGCGAGTACCGTTCCTTCGTAATGGGGTCGGCGATGTCGCAATAGAGAATAAGGGTCTTCAAGTCAGTAAAGGGATCGATGGTGGCCGTCGTCGGGTCGGGCATCACGAGCATATCGCTCTCGTTAATGGCCTGCCACCCGCGAATGCTGGAACCATCAAAGCCAAGGCCATCCTCGAAGGTGTCTTCGTCCAGTTCGGTGACCGGAGTCAAGAAATGCTGGTGTAGGCCAGGGAAATCCATAAACCGGTAGTCGATGAACTTGACGTCCTCGTCCTTGGCCATTTTCACGACATCCGCGGGTCCAAAGTCTTTGTGCATGGGTATCTCCGTTAGTTGTTCTTTAGCGCGTGCGTTTTCATTTACGCGCGCCGTTTTCGTTTGTTGGGGTTTGTGTTCTAACGCAATGTTCTCTTGCCGCTAACTGATCGCCACATCGCCCGACTCGCCCGTGCGAATTCGGATAGCGTCGTCAACCGGGGACACGAAAATCTTGCCGTCACCGATGCGTCCGGTTGAGGCGCCTTTGACGATCGCCTTCACCACTTCTTCGAGGACGTCGTCGCCGACGATGATCTCGATCTTCACTTTGGGCAAAAATTCAACAACATATTCCGCGCCGCGATACAGTTCCTTGTGCCCTTTTTGCCGGCCAAAGCCCTTGACTTCGGTGATAGTCATCCCTTGCACACCTACGTCGGCGAGCGCTTCTTTTACTTCCTCTAATTTGAAAGGCTTAATTATAGCCTCGATCTTTTTCATGGGTAACTCCTTCGCGTCAAGGACGCGTTGTAAGGAAACTGCGTTGCGTACGGGCAGCTTGCTCGAAGAGGTTTCTCTCCGGCGCACGAACTCGAGTCAGATAGCCCACAGCGAAGCGCAGCCCAAGAGGGCATACTTTATCGCTTATTCGGCTCCGGCGCAAGCCCGTGTCCATGTTCGGCAAACCCTCAGGGTGTTCGTGCCACGGCTATTTCCGTGAAACGGGGTGTTTACGTTAGGTTGTAGCCGGCCTCGTCGTGGTCTGAGAGATCCAGGCCCTGCATTTCTTCCTCGTCCGAAACACGCAATCCGATAGTGAGATCGATACCCTTAAGCACCACGAAACTCACGACGCCGCTCCAAACGATGGTAAAGAGCACGCTCTTAAATTGCGCGAAAACCTGTAAGCCCATCGAGTCCAAGTTGGCGCCTTGACCTCCCAGGCTCTCGAACGCGAACACACCCGTCAGCAGCGCGCCGACGATGCCGCCGATGCCGTGAACGCCGAAAGCGTCAAGCGAATCGTCATACCCAAACGCGCGCTTCATGCTGGTCGAGGCCAAGAAGCAAATGAGCCCCGCCGCGAAACCGATGGCCAGCGCGCCCATGGGACCGCAGGATCCCGATGCGGGGGTAATGGCCACGAGCCCGGCGACCGCGCCCGTTACCGCGCCTAGAACACTCGGTTTTCCGTGCTTGACCCATTCGATGCCCATCCAGGTGAGCGTGGCCATTGCCGTGGAAAGCTGGGTGACGAGCATGGCCATTCCGGCGACGCCGTCTGCGGCCAATTCGCTGCCCGCGTTGAATCCAAACCAACCGACCCAAAGCATGCCCGCGCCTGTCACCGCCATGCCCAAGTTGTGCGGTGGCATGGGGCGTTTTGGGAAACCGGTACGTTTTCCGACGAGGATGCAGGCCACGAGCGCGGCGATACCCGCGTTGATATGGACCACGGTTCCGCCCGCGAAGTCCAGGACGCCCCAGTGGTCCCCGAAGAGCGAACCGTCGCCCGACCAGGCCATGTGGCAGATGGGCGCGTAGGAGAAAAAGGACCAGAGAACCGAGAATATGAGCACGGCCGAGAACTTCATGCGCTCGGCGAAGGCTCCGCAGATGAGCGCCGGCGTGATGATCGCGAAGGTCATCTGGAATGTAATGAAGACCGATTCGGGAATCGTGCCTGAAGCCGAACTAGCGTCGACATTCTTAAGAAATAGATTCCCGAAACCGCCGACATAGCTACTGAAGTTGCGGACACCTGCCTCCATACCCGTGGTATCGAAGGCCATGCTGTAACCCACAACGGCCCAGAGTACGCTCATGACGGCCGTGATGACGAAACACTGCATCAGCACGGAAAGCACGTTCTTGCTGCGGACCAGGCCCGCGTAAAATAGCGAGAGGCCCGGAATCGTCATGAATAGCACGAGCGCCGTCGCCGTTAACATCCAGGCGGTGTCGCCTGAATCTATTTCATCCTGCGCGAAAACTGTCGTCGGCGCTAACAGAAGCCCCGCTAAAAGCGCCCATGGCGCGCCGCGGCCCATGTGATGCTTCATTCTTTTCACTCGCATGTGATGTTCTCCTTCTCCGTTGCGTGCCCGATACGCACTCTTCAAACATTGATTATGAACTTCGCCGAAGGCCCACCGCCGGAGGTGGATTCGGAACTGCGCACAAAAGGTCGATCAGATGGGACCGACTTGAAGGTTGTTGCAAGTACACAGAAATTCCTACAGAATGGTGTTATTAGTGAGCCGCATTAATACCAAAATGTAGGATTTTCGGCCACATTCCTGCCCCGCGGAGACCGCAACCACTCCGCACAATAGGCCAAAAGTCTTTGCACTGCATAGATTACTGCGCCTCGAAGGCCTTTGGTGACCCCAGAACCGCCCGATAGTTTCACGCTTCAATGAGCAAATTTGGTGCCAAGCCTATGCGTACTATTTTTCGTCCGGTCCATTCACTAATCTTGACAAAACCCGGGCAATATGGTAAATTTTACTGGATATTGACAGGTCAGAGGGATTTTCTGCTTCAACGGTGAAATTTTGCCGGTTTCGCGCACATTTTTAGGTCTTCTGGACTAAGTTGACGATCCTGTTCAGCCTTGAGTTTTAAAGGATTTTCACTGGGATTCGCTTTCCGAATCGACTCGTAAGTAAGGACGTGAAGTTTACCCATTGCAGAATTCTCTGAAAGATATCGTAGCGCAGGTGCTATCTACCAACGATATTGTTGACGTAATCAGCACACACCTCCAGCTCAAGCCGGCCGGAGGCCTTCGTTTCAAGGGTCTGTGCCCCTTTCACTCCGAGAAAACACCCTCGTTCAGCGTGGATCGCGGTCGACAGGCCTACTATTGCTTCGGCTGTGAGCGAAATGGCGACGCGATTACGTTTCTGCGTGAACACAACGGCCTCGATTTCCGCGAAGCCCTCGAAGAACTCGCGGGCCGCGCGGGCATCCAACTCCCGGCATTCAAAGGTGGGGGCCGATCAAACGATGGCCAACGCGCGGAACTGCTGGATCTGGGTAAGGCCGCTGCCGCGTACTACTGCGAGCAACTGGCCAGCCCGCTCAAGGGTGGAACGGCGCGGGACTATATTAATGGGCGCAGCCTGTCCCCCGAAACCGTAGAGCGTTTCGGCCTTGGCTTTGCGCCCGAAGGGTATGGCAACCTGACCGGATACGCGAAGGGTAAAGGGTTGAGCGAGGCGCTCTTGGAATCGTCAGGCTTGGCCAAACGTGGTGATCGCGGCGTATACGATACATTTCGCAACCGCGTCACCTTTCCTATCAAAGATGCGTCGGGCAATGTGGTCGCTTTTGGTGGGCGTGCTCTTGACGACAACCCGGCCAAATACATCAACTCACCGGAGAGTCCGGTTTACAAGAAAAGCAGAGTTCTTTACGGCCTCTACGAAGCCCGCGACACACTGCGCAAGACAAACCGCGCGTTCCTCGTCGAAGGGTATTTTGATGTGCTTCGCTGCTTCGATGCCGGGATCGAGAATGTCGTCGCTACCTGCGGAACGGCGGTGACACCCGAACAAGGCCTGTTGATCAAGCGGTACGTGCCCGAATGTATTATCGTGTTCGACGGCGACGCCGCCGGTACGAAAGCCGCCCTCCGGGCTATCGGTATTCTCACGAAAGCCGGCCTGACCGTCCGCGCCATGGCGCTGCCCGATGGGAATGATCCGGACGACTATATTAAGGCGCACGGTGCCGACGCTTTCCGCGAAATGGCGGACGATGCGCCCGACTTTATCACCTTTTATGTGCGCATGATGGCGAGCCAAACAAACACCATAGAGGGCCGGACGGTTGTGGCGCGGGAGCTATTCGAAATTGTCGCTGAGTTCGAAGACGGGATTCGGCGGGATGAATATATTAAGCAGCTTGCGGATGGCCTTGGCCTGGAAGCCCATAGCTGCTTGAGTGAGTTCGCAAAGTTTCTTGAGGAACGCGCGAACCGCAGCGTGTGGCAAACTGAAGAGCCTGAATCCGGGCCCATCGATCTGTGCCGGGAAGATCGCGACTTCGTAGCCATTCTCATGGGCAACGACGCGCTGTTCCACAAGGCCAAAGAGGAACTGTCAAAACTGGACCTGGGCGAAGGCCCATTGCGGGATGTATTGAACGCGCTGTTCAGCGGTGGCGGCATATCCGTTCTCGAAACGGAGGCCGGGAAATTGCTATTCGCCTCATCGGCGAACGTGGATCTCGATGTCAAGCATCCGGACGATGTGGTTGACGAGCGAATCGTCTCGTGCAAACGCGATACGCTCAGACGGCAATCGGACGGGCTCATGGAAGCCATTGCGAACGCCGAGCGTTCGGGCGATATTGAATGTGTATTAAAGCTGGCGCAAGAAAAGCACCGGCTTGATCAAGAGATAGACCGGTCGAGGAACTAACCGCCCGCAGGCTGCAAACCACAGCGGGTGGAGCGACCGGACCAACACGTAATTAAATTCTGGGTAGACTTGAGGAAAATCATGCCAGCAACAAAAAAACGTCCTGTGAAAAAAACAACGGCCCGTAACGGCGCAAAGAAAAACGGAGATCAATCCCTGTCCGCCAGGGAAGTCGGAAAGAAAAAGGCCCTTGATCTCGCGAAGGAACAAAAGGGCACGCTCACCTACGATGACTTGAACGACCTCCTGCCTTCGACGGCAACGGCCGACGTCATTGACGAGGTGATGGTTGCCCTGAGCGACTTGGACGTGAAAATCGTCGACGATTTAAAAATCGACACTGTGAGCCAGGAAGAAAAGAAAAAGAAGGAACGCCTCGAACGAAAGGCCGAAATCCGGCGCGACGCCGCGCAAGCCAAACTCGAGCGTGCCGACGATCCCGTGCGCATGTACCTGCGCGAAATGGGCCGCGTTCCCCTGCTTACCAAAGACCAGGAAGTCACGATCGCCAAACGCATTGAGGAAGCCGAGATCCAACTCACCGATCTGCTTCTTTCAACGCCCTACACGCTCAAGGAAATCCAAATGCTGGCCGCGCGCATTCTGGCGGGGCGCTTGAATTTCGCACAGGTGACGGAATACGACGACCCGCGCCATCAGAACCGCTTTGTGAAAAAGCTGCCCGCCTTGATGGAGGAGCTGGCGGCGTTGGACGCGAAGATCCTCTCAGGCGAAAAGCGCCTGCTTAAACCTGGGCTCGAAGAAAAGAGCCTTCTGAAGACGCACACCAAAATCGTCGCATTCCGCGGACAGCAGGCCGACTTCATTCGCCAATTCCGTATGAAGGCCAAAGAGACGATGAAGATCGCCAGGAAGATTAAAGGGCTCAAGCGCCGCATCGCTACCGCGCGCGATGAAATCGACCGCGTCGAGCGCGAAGTCGGATTCTCCGCCGCCGACGTTCATAGCATGGCCGTCAAGATCCGGCGCACCACTTCGGCCGCCGAAAAACTTGGCGTCGAACGGGAAGTCATCCTTGACGCCGAACGCCGCCTTGCGATGGCCCAGCGAAAAATCGACCAAATCCAGTCCGACGCGCGGCTCGATCCCGATGAAATCAACGAACTCATCGACGCCATTATCGAGCGCGAAGAGAAAATTTACATCGCCAAGATGGAATTGGTGGAAGCGAACCTCCGCCTGGTCGTCAGCATCGGCAAGAAATACACGAACCGCGGCATGTCCTTCCTGGACCTCATCCAAGAAGGAAACATCGGCCTGATGAAGGCGGTAGACAAATTCGAATACCAGCGCGGCTACAAATTCAGCACCTACGCCACCTGGTGGATCCGCCAAGCCATCACCCGTTCCATCGCCGACCAGGCCCGCACCATACGCATACCCGTGCATATGATCGAGTCCATCAACAAACTCGTGCGCACAAGCCGCCGCCTCGTCCAGCAATATGGCCGCGAACCCACGGCCGAAGAAATTGCCATCGAAATGGAGATGTCGGCCGACAAGGTGCGCAGCATCCTAAAAATCGCGCAAGAAGCCATCAGCCTCGAAACGCCCGTGGGCGATGATGGTGACAGCAGCTTCGGCGATTTCATCGAAGACAAGGGCGCCGAGTCGCCGGCAAACGCCACGGCCTTTAGCGTCTTCCAAGAAAAACTCGATGACGTATTGAACAGCCTGACAGAACGCGAAGAAAAAGTGCTGCGCCTACGCTTCGGCCTCGGCGACGGCTACCCGCGCACCCTCGAAGAAGTCGGCAGCGTGTTCAACGTCACCCGCGAACGCGTCCGCCAAATCGAAGCAAAAGCCTTGCGCAAAATGCGCCACCCAACACGCGCCCGCGAACTCAAGGCCTTCGTCGAGTGGAGCCTCACGCAGCAATAGCCCGCCGATAGGCGCGTCTCTACACCCTCCCCCAAGAAAAAACCTCGGGGCCCGTAGCTCAGTTGGTTAGAGCAGGTGACTCATAATCACTTGGTCGAAGGTTCAAGTCCTTCCGGGCCCACCATTCGCGTCAACGGCAATAAGTGGCGAATTCCCTTCGGCTCCTTGGCTCCCGGAGCAGCGGACCCCATTGGTTGGGCACTAGATCGCGATTGGTATGAAAGACGGCTCAGGGCTCAATGGTGAACAGCACGTTCCACTTGTGTTTTCCCCAGGTAATCGAAAGTTCGCCCTTTCCGTTTCCGGCGATCATGTCCAGTTTCAAACGTTCAGCCGGCTCGCCCACCGTTGTGTACTGAAGTGTCGTCTCGCCCACGTCATATTGCGCCTTATGCATCGTCCCCCAAATATCCGGCTTCTCATTAAACACAAGATTCCATCCCTTCTCTGTCTTTTTCAGCCAGAGGCTATAGACTCCGGGATAGTCTGGTGCAACGTTCTCCTTCTTAATAAGAAGACTGCCGAACTTCACGTTGAAGGGTGTCGAAAATTTGATCGCCTGACCTAAAGTCATCTCGACGATGTCACCATTCTTCAGCGTATCTATCGCTGTGTAGCCGGGATCTTTTTGAATTTCAGGCCGACCCGCAAGTAGAAAAATTTCATTCGTTCCTATCGTTGCCGAGGCCTTATTCGGTCCGTATCGCCGACGAGCCGGAGCCGCCTCCGCATTCTCATTAGCCTTCTCGACGCTCGCCTTCTTCTTCGTCTCCTGAGCAGATACGGCGTCCGTGATAGCCAAAGTCAGCATGCATGTCAGACATGCCGAAACCGCTAATATTCGCGATAGTGCTTTTCTCATACTGCAATATACCTTCGCTAAGTATGTTCGCGCTGGTCTCCGAAGAAACACGAGTGAACGATTCGATTTTTCTACACCTAACCTGCGCTGTCAGGAGGAAGAGCGGAAAGACCCACACGAGCTAGAAGTCATTCGGGCCCTCCGAAGGAGCCAGAGGTTCTGTATTCGTATACGAGATGTAACCTATCATCATTTCCGAAGTAGTCGGGTTACCCCATCCCATCGGAATCGTATGATCGGGATTGTACTCATTGTCTGCGGAGTTATCGTAGTGCACGGTGAATTCCACACGCGTTCCCGCAGGCACCCTCTTTGGCTCGTTGTAGAAATAATCCAGTTGCCAGTTAAAGTCGTAATTCGGCACCGTTACCAACGTCTCCTGAGTTCCGTCCGGATAAAAGGCTATATATTCGGCGTCTTTCCCTCGCATATGCATATGCGGATGCAACGACAGGATCGTCGTGCCAACGTTAAATGTCTTCGATGCACCGACTTCCCAATTGGGTTGGCCCGGAGGAATCTCAAACGAAGTATTCATGATTTTGCTACGTTCTACTGGATGGGTGATTTCTGGATCCTTGTTTTTGTCCCAAAAACGAAAGCCCACCATCGATTGGTCAAATTGCCCTGACCCGGCACCCGGTTCCTTGTGGTAGTGCATGTTGAAGTGAATTCTCGAACCCTTTCGCAGCAGCAAGCCGTACCCCTCCGGATAGTTCGTTCCTTCTTCACCCGGAGCAATAGAGCCTAGTGAATAGCGCGTTGGCAATCCAGACTCACCCTTTTCGCCGTCAATGCTGGCAGCACCCACAATGTGATGAACAACATCAGAATCGCCGCGCCACTCTATCGAACGCAACCATACCGTCTCGGGGAGCTGTTCATCCGTTAACGGTTCTGTCACAAAATCTACATACAAATCCTCTACGTCATCCGCGACGAAATAGGGCTCCGGCATACGCACGATCAAATCGGGTTCCCCCGTTAGCCAGCCGTTCGACGATTGAAAGATCACGGGAGCAGGAGCATCCTTTGGATTGCCGCGAACTGCACCTGTTTGCGTCCAGGAGACAACCACCCCGATTTCTTGATCAGTGAGGCCGCGCTCATTGCTGAAGACACCATGCGTTTTCTCATCTGCGAACCAAGGCGGCATCTTTTTCGACGAGACAACCTTGGCGATCGCCTTCGCCCAGGGGCGCACTTCCTGAAAGGTCTCCAGCGACATGGGAGCCACCATTCCAGATATATTGTCTCCACCGGCGCGATGGCACCGCACACAATTTTCCTGGAAGATGGGCATGATATCTTTCGTAAATGTCAAACGTTCTTTGGGCGCTGCGTCCGCAACGGCACCTATCATTACGAGTGCTGAAAGCACACTCATCCCACCCATGCATTTCTTAAACATGTTTAAACTCTCCTGAACGATTTCTATTCGCCGACTATATCTTCGACACCGGTACCAACGTCACCGAAATCATAATTCTCTAGGTCATCAATCGGCGTGGCATTTGCATACTCCGTCCAGCCGATATTCATTTCGTCAACGGTCATGCTGCCCCAACCCACCGCATGTTCAGGATCTCTCACCCATTTGTTCTGGTCTGAGTTGTCAAACGCCATCGTCACCTCAAGCCGCGAACCTGCCGGAATGAACTTAGGCTCCTTATAGGTGTAGGTCATCTGCCAGCTAAAGTCATAATTCGACACATCAAGCAGTGTCTCACGCATCCCGTTCGGGTAGATCAATTCATACCGAGCTTTCTGGCCACGCCAGTGCATGTGCGGCATCATGTTCAGAATGACCATGTCCTTATCAAAGGTGCGGGCTGCGCCGACTTCCCAATCGCGCGTTTGTGGAGGGATCTCCCATCCACGGGTACTGATTCCCGCCGAACGTACTACGTGTTTCACGGGCTCGGTGTGCCACTTAATGGCAATGGAACTCTGATCCCACACGCCTGTCCCTGGCCCAGGCTGTTTGTTATAGTGAATTCCAAACGTAAATTGGGACCCCTTTCGTACGAGCTTTCCGTAGCCTTCCTGCCATTGATCCGGACCATCGCCCAACGCAGTGCCGATGACTTTTCCGCCACTAATCGGATCTACGACCGGTTCACCATCCTCGTCAACCGGCTGCACACTCGCGCCGCCGTGATGCACTATTTTGGAATCCGGTCGGAATTCTATCCAGTTAATCCAGCGATCTTCTGAAAGCTGCTCATCCGATAGAATCAGGCTAAACCGAGATTACCCATATGGACCCGTCGGCGACCGGAGCCAATGAGATTG
>JAPYPO010000082.1 GCA_029937645.1 Candidatus Hydrogenedentota bacterium | reverse complement strand
GAGTTGCTTGACCTGCGCGATATCGGCGATCAACGCATTCGCGAATTTTCCAAAGGGATGCGGCAGCGTCTTGGATTCGCCGTGGCGCTGTCGGGAGACCCGGACCTGCTCATGCTCGACGAACCGATGTCAGGGTTGGATCCACTCGGACGCCGCATGATCCGAAAGCTAATTCTACGCATGCGCGATGAGAAGAAGACCGTGTTCTTCAGCTCCCATATCCTCGGCGATGTAGAGCAAATCTGCGATCGCGTCGGGATAATACGGGACGGAAAAATGACGGTTCAAGGCCCCATAAACGAATTGCTAGACCGCAGCGACAACCAAGTCGAGGTGGTGGTAGACGGACTGCCCGACGCCGTGGCCGGAGATCTACAGGGCCAAGCGCTGAGTTTTCGCCAATCCGATGGTGGTTGGCACTTGCTGTGCGAAGACATCGAGGCGGCCAACGAAATCCTCAAGGCCGTACACAGGCATGGCGGGACGGTTCACGAGTTCACCGTCGTGAAGGAATCCCTCGAGGACTATTTCATGCGCGGGCAGGAGGCCTAGCCATGAGGATACTTGCCGTGGCCGTCAACACCTTCCGCGAGGCCGTGCGCGATCGCGTGCTCTACGTGCTGTTGTTCTTTGCCGTGGGCACCATCTTCGCCTCGAAAGCTATCGGCTGGATTACCATTGGCGAGGATCAAAAAGTAGTCGCCGATATTTCGCTGGCAGCGGTGTCGGTGTTCGGCGCGCTGATCGCCATATTCATCGGCACCAACCTCGTCCACAAGGAAATCGACAAGCGCACCATATATACCATCGTGAGCCGCCCCATGTGGCGCTACGAATTCATCCTGGGAAAATACCTGGGCCTCGCCGGCCTCATCGGCGTTGTGACCTTCATCATGTTCGCCGTCTCCGCCCTCTACTTCGTCCTATTGGGCGGCACGGTCACACTCACCTTCGTCGAGGCCGTGATCCTCATCTATTGGCAATTACTCCTTGTCACCGCCTTCTCCGTCTTGTTGAGTTCCCTCACCTCGCCTATTCTTGGCGCGATCATCCTCTTCTCCTGCTACGTGTTGGGCCACGCAACAGGCATCCTGATCGATCTGCCCGCCCACTTCGACGACACCATCTGGGAAAGCATCTGCCACGGCATGTACTACCTATTTCCAAACCTGTCCAATTTCGATATCCGATCCGAGGCGGCCAACGGCGTACCCGTCAGCACCGCCTATGTCGTCTGGACGATGCTATACGGAACCATTTACACGGCGATGCTCCTGACCTTCGCGGCGATGGCCTTCGAACGTAAGGATTTGTAGCCGTGGGGATTCCGAAAAAACGCCTCATCGCCGCGCCGTTGATATTCGCCGTCGCCATCGCATCCCTGACGGCGACGCAGAAGCGTATCGACGTGATAAAAGACACAGGGTTCGACGAAGATCTTCTCTTCCTGCCCAACGAACACCTTCTGACCCATTTTACGGCTGGCCTCAGTAGCGTCATCGCGGATCTGCTCTGGGTGCGGACGATTGACTATGCCTCGAAGGAGTTTCACAACCCGGAGCGAAAGTTCACCTGGCTTTCCGATCTCATCCACATGGTTGTTCGCCTCGATCCCTATTTCGAAGGCGCGTATGCGAACGGCGGCATGTTGCTCGCCGGTATCGGCGCGGATGAAGACGCGTTGGACATTCTGCATCAAGGCATGAGAACGAATCCCCGTTCCTATGCCATATCCTTCGAGCTGCTTCAGGTATTCATTCTCAATCGCCGGGAGCGCGAAGAGACGCCGCGCCTGATTGGCCACTACCTACAAATCGCGGCCGACCTGGCACCGACCGAGGAATATTCGCAGTACTATTTGGAGCTTGCGGAAAACATCGAGCGGAAGCACGACTTGACCAGCTACACGATGCGCAGATTGCAGGACATCATTGAAAATTCGGACAGCGATCTATCGAGGAAGTTTGCGGAAGAGCGACTCCTTATCCTGATAATACGCAAGAATGTCGGCGAGATTGATAGCGTATTGGCCGCATACTCAGAAGAGAGCGGAAACAAAGCGTCGAGCCTCGACGAAGTTTTCGAAGCCGGCGTGCTCGTGGCACTCACCGGTAACTCAGACCATGGCCGTTACTTCATCGACCCCGAAGGGGCGGTTCAAAATACAGTTCTACTCGACGCTCGACAGGTGAAAGTGCTCCGCACATTCAACGCGAGCATTCGGCGATTCAGTGACGATCAAGGGCGATTCCCGGATTCGCTGGAGGAATGGAGCAAACAGAACGATACCCAAATCCCAAAACACCCATACAGCGGCGAGGCATGGTTGTACGATCCCGAAACAGGAAAGGTCCACTAGAACTTTCGAACATACGATTTTCGGTCCAATACAGTGCGTCCATATTTTAACCGGAGAAAACGAAATGAATCGAACACAGGTGGGAATTAGAATCACGATTCTGGGGGCAGCGTTCGTGCTGGTTATGACCGCTCATGCGCAAAAGCCAACCGGCGCAGCGGACGGGCAATGGCACCACTACAGCGGGGGCAAGGGCGGGACGAAGTATTCAGCCCTCGACCAAATCAACGCTTCCAATGTCGCCACGGTCGAGGAGGCCTGGCGTTGGAGCGCCGACGCCGTATACCCGCCGGATGCAAGCGGCGCCGGAAATTATAAGACGACGCCCCTGTTCGTCGACGGTGTCATGTACGCGAGCACGACGTATTGTCAGGTCGCCGCCATCGATCCGGGTACGGGCGAGACCCGCTGGGTATTTGAAACGAATAGCCACAAGAAAGGGCGGCCCGCGAACGTGGGGTATCAGCATCGCGGAATCGAATATTGGACAGACGGCGCGATCAAACGCATCCTCATCACGACCGGCGGCCGCCAACTCGTTTCGATAGACGCGGAGACGGGCAAGGCGGACCCCAATTTTGGCGAGGCAGGTTTCGTGAATCTCGAAGAGGGGCTGGGCCGTAAGTTTAATGTGCGGGCGCTCGGCTATAGCGCGCCTCCCATCGTCTGCCGCGATACGATCATTGTCGGATCGATTATTTCCGATGGCACGGCCACGAAAGCCCAGCCGCCGGGCGACATCCGCGGCTTCGACGTGCGCACCGGCGAGCAGAAGTGGCGATTCCACACCATCCCCCAAGAGGGCGAATTCGGAAACGATACGTGGTTGACCGACGCGTGGAAATATACCGGCGGCGCCAATACCTGGACGATGATGGCGGCCGATGAAGAGTTGGGTTATGTCTATTGTCCTACCGGCACATCAACAAGCGACTTCTATGGGGAATTCAGGCCCGGCAACAATTTATTTGCCGAATCCCTCCTCTGTTTGAATGCGGAGACCGGCGAACGGGTGTGGCATTTCCAGATGATTCATCACGGCATGTGGGATTACGATCTGCCGGCCGGACCGAACCTCGTGGATATTTTGGTCAACGGCACGCCCATCAAGGCCGTCGCCCAGACAGGTAAGAATGCCTATATCTATGTCTTCGACCGCGAGACGGGTAAGCCGGTCTGGCCCATCGAGGAGCGCCCCGCGCCACAAGGCTCAACGCCCGGCGAATGGTATCCCGCGACGCAGCCGCACCCCACGAAGCCGCCTGCCTTTGACCGGCAGGGAGTGCGGGTGGAGGATCTTATCGACTTCACGCCGGAGCTGCGCGCGGAGGCGGAACGAATCCTCAGCGGGTATACCTACGGTCCGATCTATACCCCGCCAAGTGTAGTCACCGACGATAACAAAGGCACCGCGCTGCTCCCTTACATCAACGGCGGATCGAATTGGATGGGGTCGACCGTCGATCCGGAAACGGGAATTATGTACATTCCATCCCAGACCCGCATGCTCAGCATGGGCCTCAAAAAGAACGAGGTTAGCCGCTCCGAATTTGCCTACGGTCCGAAATTATCCGGCGTTGAAGGTCCCCACGGACTGCCCATGGTGAAACCGCCCTACGGGAGAATTACTGCCATGGACCTCAACAAGGGAGAAATCCTGTGGGTCGTTCCTCATGGCGACGGGCCGCGAGATCACCCGGCGATAAAACATCTCAACCTCCCGCCGCTGGGATCCGCAACGAATACCCAACTAGCCCACGGCGGCGGTGTGTTGACCAAGACGCTCCTATTCCAAATCCAGCCGAATCTTGGCCCGCGATTTAGGAACCCCAGCGACACCGGCGTTATTCGCGCCTTCGATAAGACGAACGGAAAGGAGATTTGGGAATACGATTTTGACAAGACACCCAACGGCACGCCGATGACCTACATGCACGAAGGAAAACAATACATCGTCGTCGCCATCGGCGGTAAGGAGCAACCCTCGGAACTTATTGCCCTCAGGCTTAAGCAATAGGGGAACGGGCCGATTTGTTCGCGGCTCAAGACTCGGTATCGCCCAACAGCTTAATCAAACTTCATCAGCGTTTGCCCTTCCGATGGCATACCGTCTAGCACCGCTTGAAGTTTCTTTCGGGTGGCGTCCGATTCGAGCCCATCTACCGGGCGCTGTTCCAAAACGTCATTCTCTACATCGAACAAGCGCTTGTTGTCATACAACTTCCAACGTTCGTCACGGGCGAATCGTTGGGGCTTGCCCTTTCCAGGGTTCGTCCAGTAGTAGACGAAAATGCTTTCTCGCGGTGTCCCCAACTCGCCGTGCAATTGCGGAAGGAAACTCCGGCCATCGGTAGGCGACAAAGGGGCGACGCCCGTGGCTTCGGCTACAGTCGGCACGAAATCGCTGAACTCGACAAGCGTTTTTGACACGCTGCCTCCAGGAACCGTTCCGGGCTGATACGCGATCAGCGCGACATGCGTTCCGGCATCCGTCGTTTTTCCCTTCCCGCCCACGATCACCTTGTCGCCCATGTTAGACTTAATCCCACTGAAGGTGCCGTTATCTCCAGTCACCAGAATCAGCGTGCGCTCCGCGATGCCCAACTCCACCGTCTTATCCACGATGCGGCCGATAACGGTGTCCATGTAGGCCACCATATCCGCGAAATTCTCTTGTTGGTTCTCGTTGTTCCGGTCCGCGCTGTCGGGAGTAGGGATAAACTGACGAGGTTCTTCCTTGGTCGCGTCATGCCCCCAATGCGGTAGTGCCATCGGGTAGTAAAGAAAAAACGGATCATCCTTATATTCCTCCATCCGGTCTATGAGGAACTGAGAATAAACATCCGGCCCGTAGACATCCTTGGGGAAGTTCTTCAATTCCCCGTCGATAGTAATCACGGGTCCCCAGTACCGATTGCCTCCCTTGTCAACCTGCCAGAGACAATGACGCTCGAAGCCGGTGTCCTTCGGTAAAGATCCTTTGTATCGGATCTCTTCAGTCGCATGTTCGGCTCCGAATAACTGCCATTTGCCTGCGATCGCAGTCCGATACCCCGCACCCTCCATCATGTTTCCAATCGTCTTCTCGGACTTTCTTAGGATGCCAAAGGCCGCGTAATTCCGCACGTTGCTCAACCCCGTCATGATCTTGACACGGCTCGGCGTGCACACCGGGTTCGAATAGGCATGGTCGAAACGCATGCCTTCCTTCGCCATCCTATCGAGAATTGGCGTATTGTACGAGGTTCCGCCATAGGCCCCGTAGCATTCATAGCCGATATCATCCGCCATGATCACGATGACGTTCGTCTTCTCCACGGCATCCGTGGAAGGAGCCCAACAAGCGATGGACACCAGAAAACAGCAGAAAACCACGGGCTGCACAAATGGAGACGTGATCGCTTTCGCCTTAGAGCCTGTCCTGTTCTTCTTCATTTCAGATTTCCTTATAGGGTTACGCGCTCAGTTCGTGCTGCTTAATAAATCGGGTTCTCCATCTTCGCTGGGTGGCACCTTCAAACTTGTTTGGAGGTGGAGACTACAAAAAAGACTCAACACACAAAATAGTGACGCCATTCTCACTCAAACAACGAATTCATCACCGCATGAGACGACGTCGCAGGAAACGTGTTCCCCAATCGAAGGAACTTCACGTGGCCGTCCAGATAGAGCGTGTTGCAGCCGCCCGGAACATGGTTGAAACCGATCTTTCCGCCAACCTTAGCGGCGATGTTATCCCACATGATCGGCAAGTCCGACTGCGACCGCGCCGAGGCGGCCGGGTTGTTGATGTCGGTAATGAGGAAGCGCTCGATACCCTCCCGAAGCCGGTACACCGTATCGCCCGCGCCGTTGCCAAACCCGAGGCCACCCATGCCAACCATGTTCAAATCTATATCCGCATCGACCACGCCGTCATTCGCCGGGTCTCCATCGAAGAGAACGCCAAAGACCATCGAAATCCCCACAAGCTGGGCAGGACCCGGGAACGGCTGCTCGACCTTCGCGTCCGATTCATCCAGCCGGTCTACCACGTAACCGAGGTAGTTATAACTTTGGTCGCAGTGCGTGACGACGCCCACAAACTCGCACGTTTCAGTTCCGTCATCAGCCACCATGCCGAGGGGATTCTCCATACCCGCATCCGCATCCGAAGGACACAGCAGAACATCGAGGTCAGTGAGGTACTCCGGATACATAGTTGGAATCGAAGGCCCAAAAACCGGAATCGTCTGATACGAATCCGGGTCGCATCCCGCAGGCGGTTCGGATCCAAACGGATGATTGCCGTGAAGCCTCGGATACAAGCCGCCGCTTTCGCTGGCATACATCTTGAACACGATGCCCATCTGCTTAAGATTATTTTGGCACGAAGCCCGGCGCGCCGCCTCACGCGCCCGCGCCAGCGCCGGCAACAAAATAGCAGCCAGAATTCCAATAATAGCAATAACCACCAACAACTCAATCAACGTAAAACCACTTCGCTTCATTCGGATATTCCTCTTCAATACCTAGGGCCGACACAATCCACGCCAACCTGCACACCCATGACCAGTGCCAGATTATACCCTCTGAGGCCACGAGCAGGAAACGTGCTCTACACCTTGGGCTTAAGTCATAGGGCAGGATGCGATAATGATGAAACTGCTAATTTAACGTTGTGTCACTCGACATAGCCATCAGCCGCTACGCGGCGTCACGACCAGCTTCTTCTCCGTGCGGCCAAGTTTCGCCAGCCGTCTGCCGCTTTCCAGCGCAATCAATGCTTCCAACCCCAGGCGCACAAGAACCGTCTTCTCTTTGACCCCAGTCAATTTCGACGCCCTTTCAAGCAGCTCGTTCTCGATGTTCACGGTGAGCCTCATAATCGCCTCCGATCAATGTGCGTTATCATATGTATAAGTATGCGTCAGGAAGGCATCCTCGCCGAGTGCCTCTTGGCTCGCGGTTGAGTGTCACATTCTGCGGTCCATTTATCCCTGTGCTATGATTAACTGTCTTTACGGGTTGGCGATTTCAATGAAATGAAAGTACAAGAAGCAGTCGAAAAGGCCGTTATCGCTCTAAAGGATGCGTTCTTCGACGAAGAATTCCACGACCTCAAGCTGGAAGAGGTCGAGTTAGGCGACGATGGCAACGCCTGGTACAGTGATAGGAATGGAGCCTGGGCCATACAAGGAGCGCAATCTCGATGAAAGTCGCTATGACAGCGGATGTGCATCTCGGAATCAGAGACGATCATCCAGAACGGTACAACGCTCTAAGAAACATTCTTGAACAGATGAGCACGGAAAACTTGGATTCCCTAATAATTGCGGGCGACCTTTTTGACAAAGACTTCCGCAACTACTCGGAATTTGAGGGTCTCTGTAGCGAATACCCTGGAATCCGAGTGCACATTATCCCGGGCAATCATGATCAGAACATTAGCGAAAGTAACATCGTGGGGGAGAACATCAAAGTCTACACCGATCCCTATTTGAAGATGTTTGACACCACTAAATTTCTCTTCATCCCGTATGTAGAAGGCGCACACATGGGGGAGCAGATCGCCGGGATGGGGGAAGAGATCGGCAACGAGGAGTGGGTCCTCGTTGCACATGGGGACTACTATGGTGGCCAAACGGTAGTTAATCCAATGGAACCCGGAATGTACATGCCAATCACGAGAGCAGAGCTAGATGGATTCCGCCCCAAAATTGCGCTTTTGGGCCACATCCACAAACCCTGGAGTTCTGGCCGGGTTCGCTATCCAGGCTCGCCGTGTGGTCTGAACATAAACGAGACTGGTCATAGAGAGTTTCTTGTCTATGACACTGCGAATGGCGGTGTTGTTTCAAGGCGCGTGGAAACGGACGTACTTTACTTCAAGGAGAAATTCTTTGTCGTTCCCATGGAAAACGAGGAGTCAATCCTCCGGGACCAGATTAAAGAAAGAATCCAGGAATGGGGAATTGAGCCTGCTAACTACGGCAACGTCCGCATCAGAATCGAGGCGGTTGGATTTGCAATGAACAGACAGGCGATATCACAGGCCCTTCAAGAGGGACTTGACGGGTTCATGTACTACAAGAATGAAGGTCCAAACATCGACAATCTCTCGGAAAGTGCGGACCCTCAGTTAAGCCACATAGCTGAGCGAACAATAGAACTTATAGATGATGGACTCTGGAACTTTGGAGGCGATCAGCCCGAGAGGGATGATGTCGTAATAGCCGCCCTCAAGGTTATCTACGAAAGCTGAGATTATCCATGGCGATTAAGATTGACAGCATTAGATTAGGCGTGGACGGCCCCTTAGTCCAAGCTTTTGATTTCGATCCCACGAATCTCAATGTCATCCACGGTTCGAATGAATCCGGTAAGACGTACATCGTCGAATCGATGATTGAACTCCTCTTTAGGACAGGGCGCCGGGCGCATCACAACTGGAAGGTTAGAGGCTGGGAAGCTCCCCCTGGAATGATAATTCTGTCCGGCCTTGATAATGGAGAGTTGACACTAACCGGGGAGACATTCCTCGACGATGACTGGAAAAACCACGGTCTTGGAGTTCCACAGGATTTTTCCCGTCTCTTGGTGGTAAGGGCGGGCGAGACAAGACTGACCGCAGAATCAGAGAATGGAGACGGCGTCGGTCGTACACTCTTAAAGGACTATCTCTCGGGAGAGGGTCTTCTCGATAGGATAGAAGGAGGAATTTCGATAACGCTCCAGAATTCAGCAGTCCATGATCGCCAGATTGACGGGCCTCGCAGAGGAGAAATTAGAACACGATTGCAGCGAGAAGAAATGGTTGAAAATGTTGGCAGACTGCTGAACGAAGCTGAGGAGAGTTACACTTCCTCCGAAATTGACTCACTCCAAGAAGAGCTGAAAGAAGCAGAGCGGCAGATCGACATTCAAAGACGGGCCAAGCGGTACCTCGCCGCAACTTTGGACAACGAATTTCAGGATTGCCAGAACAAACGAAACGCGATGCCGACCCCGAAACAGTTTGCGGAAATAGAGACGAAAATAGATCGTCACGAATCGCTAAAGAATGAAGTCGATGAGAATTCAACACGATTAAGCGAATTGGAAACCAGCAACGAGAAACGACAGTGGCTGATAGGCGCTCAACAAGAATATGGAGAGTTAGTGCAAACGCGCACGACGAAAAACCTACCGAAATCCGCATTCATGTATTTGGCAGCCTTCTCGGTTGTGGGCGCGTTGACTAGCGGCCTGTTGGGGCAAAATGCAATTTTGGCAATCTTTTTGGCTGCGTCCGTCTGCTTCGCCATCCTCTATATATTTCAACGGAATCGAGAGTTGCCAATCGGTCCCCCTAGCCAGCGATTGGAGACTCTCAAACTGGATTTCAAAAGAAAAATTGATTCAAAATTAGTCAATAGTGAGTCATTCCAAAGAGAAATCGCGGAACTCCCCGACAATAGAGCGCTCACAACACACATCCAGGACAAACTTGCTCAGGATAGCAACGAGATGGCAGAACTCGAGGAAGAAATCAAGAATCGACTGGGTCTGCTTCAGACGTCCGAACTATGGCGGGAAGCGGTTAATCACGAATGGAGCCGCGCAGAGAAACTTGATAGTCGAATAGAAATACTGGGAACAGACTTAGCCAGACTAAACGTGGACAAAAACGAATACCTTACGGAAGGTCCCGAGGAAGAATGGAGTAGCGATCATCTCGGCGAATTGATCAACAAACGAAATGAAATCGAACCTAATTTACAGGGAATCAAGATCACTCTAGCGACACTTCGAGGGCGAATCTCAGCCAAGACGGGGTTGGAGGAAGACGCTCGTTGGGAGGAACTGATCCCTGCACTACAGAGTGAGCACGAAGATAAATCAAAGGAGTACAAGCAAATCACTGCTGAGATTCTCGCTAAAGTTCAGGTCGCGGCAGTCATCAACAACCTGAGAGAGCAGGAGAATGAAAGGATTGCGGAGGGATTGGAAAATGCAATACTCACGGAGCGGCTTTGGGCGATCACTGGCCGGTACGAGAGAATGGAACTTGCGGACGAGGGGCTGATTCTCGTCACGGATGGGGGTGAAAAACACCCTTTGGCCGATGTAAGCACCGGCGCGCAAGAGCAGATATATCTTATCTTGAGGATGGGATTTGCCTCTATCGCCATGAATGGGGAACCGGGCTTTCTCATTCTAGACGATGCGTTCCAGCACTCTGATTGGCCCCGTCGGCAACGACTCGTAGACCTGACACTCCGTCTCGTCGAAGAGGGTTGGCAGATCTTTTACTTCACGATGGATGACCACATTAAGGGTCTATTCGAAACAGCGGGAGCGCCACTCGGAGATCAATTTAGGAGTCTTGAATTGTAGGGTTACAACAAACCGTACCCAATACGAAAAGAACGCGATGCTTGGAGGAGCGGAATGATGAAAAGACCGATCATCGAATTGAACCTGACGTAGCGCGCTTGTATCGGGACGGCGATGCGGTGAACCGGGCGCTCAGGGCGCTTGCCGAAGTTGCGCCGACTCGACCGCGTCCCCGGCGGAGCAAGAGTTAGAAAGAGGCACACTACGTCGGAATAGCCTCGCGTTGCAATTCGACTTTGGATACGCGGTATCCAGTGCCTTCGACCTCGGATATCGCCGATGATATCGCGGCTTGCAACGATTCCGCGGCCCGTTCAAATAGCAATTCCATTCCATCTGCATGGCCACGGATTGATGCGTCCGTGCATCCAGCGCTCCCGAGCGCATCTGTGGCGTCAAGAATCTCTTCGTGCGTCATTGGCGGCCTGGGTACGATGACGGTAAATCGAAATTCAGGCATGATCGGAATCTCCGGTTATTTCTCTGGGCAATGGCCCACGGTTTTTTTCCGGATTGCTTCGTTGCGTATTTGACTGTAGCATATTCGGAAGGAAGAGTCGGCATCCGGCTCTATCGTTCCCGCTTTTTTCTTTTGACGGGATGACAGGATAAGACAGGATTATTCTTCACCCAACAGAACACATAATCCTGTCTTATCCTGTCATCCTGTCAAGGCTCTTTATGGGGCTTCCCGGGACCGCCAACTCTGCTGGTGGTTCCTGGCTTAATGGTGAGTCTGGTGCTCGTCTGATGAGGCGCGCGTCATATACGTGCAAATAAATTTAAAAGTGAACATGGATTTCCCAACCCTACTTGACCAATTCGTAACCGCCGTCGAAGGCGGCGACGCCGAGGGCTTCGCCCGTCTTTTCACCGAGGATGCGGTATACGTGGACGGCTTCTATGGCCCCTTCGAGGGGCGTGCGGCTATTGCGAAGATGATTTCGGAGCACTTCCACGGGACCGGGAAGGATTACAAGTGGATCATGCGCGACCCGGTCTGCGTGGGCGATTTGGGCTATGCACGCTACGTATTCCGCTACACGTCAACGTTGCCGGAGGCCGAGGGTCGGCAGGTGGTGTTCGAGGGGATCAGTCAGTTTCGTTTTCGCGATGGGAAGATTGAGCGATACAGCGAAGTCTTTGATCGCGGCGCCGCCTTGAGTCAACTCGGTTTTGCGCCCGAGCGCATCGCGAAATCTCTTGCACGTTGGTCGCGCGAACTTCGAGAGCGGGAGAAACCCTAAGCCGGCTGTCTCGCCGGCTTAGGGAAAATACCTGCTACTCGTTGGCGAGAAAGGAATCCAAACGTTGCTGGATGATTCCGTCTATCGTGTCGATCTGCGCGTCCACCTCAGGCGTCAGCGCTTCGACGGCCACGAGAATCTCCCGGGCCTCTTCGATGCCCTGATTGATCGCGCCGCCAACGAGATCGACGAAGGCTTGGCGTGCTTCGTTCTCGCCCAGTTCCTCGTGATTCGCGTGGAAGCGTTCGAAGGCCCCCAGCGCGAAATCCGCGATACGGTTCGCCGTCGCCTCCGCGGAGAGGTCGAGAGACACCCCCTGCGGCAGGTTCAGATCGTTCCGTGCCTGGCCGACGATGGCCCGCAATTGAGCGTACGACCGCTCCAGAAC
>JAPYPO010000652.1 GCA_029937645.1 Candidatus Hydrogenedentota bacterium | reverse complement strand
GATCAGAGACCTTTAAGATTGCCGCAGGAAACACCTACCAACCGTCAGGTTCCTCAAGCAGTTCCATGCTGTTCTCGAACACGACGAATCCGAGTGCTTCGGCTTCTCTCCTGCAACGGGGCGTCATCTGACCAGAAATCCGAATTTCGGGCGCGGACGCCAGTTGGAATTCGTGAGCGGTTTCTGCGGTATCTCTCATCAACATGGCGACGGACTGTGTCCACGCGAGATAATCGTAGAAGAGCGGCACCACAACGTCTCCGTGTTCGGTAAGCAATATTGTATGCTTCTCGGACGCGTGGAGTTCGGTGACGGAGTCGTAGAGGTTATGGTAACTTGAAGTCATGTCGGCGACGCGCTGCATCCGATAGGCCTCCTCCTTATTTTTGACGTTGTTTACGAAATAGAAAAACTCGGGGATGCCCGCAGCGCTCCTGGTGTAGAACAAGGAGCGAGCGAGGACTTGCCTGTTCCGTTTGGAGTACGCGTCATGGCGCAAGAATTCTTTCCGCAACGGTTTGGGCACCTTCATCCGTCGCAGCCTACTCTTCGTGCTCTTGCCGGTCAGTTCGTCGCTCGCCATCTCGACGATTCCGCCTACGCTCCCCCCGCCCTCGACGATAGAAAGACCCGGAATGGGCATACCTGGCAGAAAATCGCCAACGACGCGGAACGGAACTCCGCCCGCGTAAAACGACCACGCGACATCCTCGAGGTCCACTTGCAAGACTTCGTTGGGCGAGTTGTGGTCCACGCCAAGCCGCTTCGCTAACGTGCGCTTCGCGCTGTAATAGCCCATGAAGTCTTTGACGGCGTCTGGCGTCAGGCCTCGGCTTAGCAGTACGCCTACATCGCCCGCGAGACCAACGACGCGGCCAACTTCGCGCGGCACGACTTTCACCAAGTGAAGGGGATTCCGGATAACCCGCTCCACCTCTTTGAAGGGACCTAGCGCGGCGTCCTTAAGATTGTGGTTGAAGCCCTGTTTGACCGCTTTCGATTTTTTCATATCTCGGAGAGTCGCGATGGCGCGTACTTCTTGGATGCGCACTAGCGCCGTCTCGTGTCCCGTGGCAACAAACTCGCCAAAGGTGCTGTCGATTACGTAGTGGTTGTTGAAGCCGTCGTTGGAGACTTCTTCGAGCACGGTGTGGTACGCGCCGGAAAGATCGTCGGGGTCGAAGAGGTTGGATGCGGCGAGGACGGGCGGTGTCTCGTAGCCGGGTGCATCCTCCATATTTTCCGTGATTGTGAGTGCGGCCATAGAGCCCGTTCGGGCCGATCCACCCGGGGTGGCGCACCCGGCGAAAAGGAAGAGGGTGACGCAGGACGCAAGCACAATAGGCCGGACGTGTATGCGCGCCATTATGAATCCCAAGTTTTCTAGTCTCGCTGAGCCCATTTTAAACACTTCTTTCGTGCATCCACACGCAGCCTCCGTGGATACCTTCTCTATAGTATGAGAGTAACAGGAAGAACAATCAAGACTAAGTTTCCGGCGAAAGAGCCTAATTTTGTGATCGGGGGACGAGTGTCGTAACATTCCCGCTACTGGAATTCTGAATAGGGCGGGCCCGTCTGCGTCCGCCTATCAACATAGGGAGAGGTCTCCGATGATGAACAAGAACACGGTGTTTGTATTTGGGTTGGCGATGGTTGTGGTGGCGTTGGTGGTGTCACGCGGGAACGTGGTCGCACAGAGCGAATACAAGATAGGGGTGCTCGATACGCAGATAGCTATCGAAAGCTACAACAAGCAGAAGGATAAATTTGCCGAGCTAAAGGCTGAGATGGAGAAACTTCAGGCGGAGATTGAAGCGCGAGACGCTGCCAATGTTGCCGAGCAGGAACGGTACAATTCGGAAAAAGAGAGCATGTCGGAGGAGGAGCGCGACGCCTTTGAAGACGAACTTATGTCAACCAAGAACGGGATAATGGCTGACTTGCAGCGCTTCCAGCAGGACTTGGATCGCAGGTTCGACAGGCTGCGCCAGGAAGTCTTCATGGAGATCAAGGAAGCGGTAAAGGTCATCGGAGTAGAGGAAAATTATCACTTGGTGCTTGAGGGGCGCGATGCCTTTCCGCCGAATGTCCTCTATTACGCTGTGCCTCTGGACATCACGCAAAAAGTGGTGGATCGGTTGAACGCGGATTACAAAAAATCCTGAGTCGTGGTATCCGTCCGCCCCTCCCTCTAGGTAGTTAGAGAGAGAGAGAGAGAGAGAGAG
>JAPYPO010000651.1 GCA_029937645.1 Candidatus Hydrogenedentota bacterium | reverse complement strand
TTGTACTCGAATGGTGGACGGATGTGTTGGTTGCTTCCGGTCCTCTATGTGGCAAAATTGTCGTTTGGAATTGGATCGTTATTTTTTCTCAAGCAAAAATTACTGTGAACAGGTCGGGGGGTGTTCGCGTGTCTGGGCTTTGGTCGAAGTATTCGGCCCGGATTTCGGATTTTATCTCTGACTTGGGCGTGACGGGAATCACCGTGAGGTATCGCCGCGGGCGTTACCGTTTCTCGAATGGGGTGGATGAACGGACGCAGCAGCGCATCCGCAATTACTTGGTAAACGAATGTCAGATTTCTAATCGGTAGGCTTCGCTTCACCGTCTCCCTGCTCGGGGGTCTCACTGATGGGCAATACAACGGTAAACGTAGCGCCTTCGCCCACCTTGGATTCGAGATCGATTCGACCGCCATGGTCGCGGACTACGCCGTAGGCCACGCTAAGCCCCAGGCCGGTCCCCTCTCCCACGTCTTTGGTGGTGAAGAAGGGGTTGAAAATTCGTGTTTGATCTTCCAAGGGGATGCCGGGGCCGTTGTCCTCGAAGGACACGCAGGCGTCTCCGTTTGACTCCCATGATCGAATGGTGAAGCGCCTCGGCCGGTCGTCCACTTTCAACAGGGCATAGTGGGCGTTGTTGATGATATTGAGGAACACGCGCTGCATTTCGTGCGGGTCGATTTCCACGCGGGGCAGTGAACGCGTGAGATCGAGAGCCACTTCGATGGCGTCAACGCGTATTTGGTACTCGCGGAGGGCGACGACGTCGGAAATGACTTCGTTAAGCCCCGTCACCACTTTTTCCGCTTCGTAATGACGGGAAAACCCTAGGAGCCCTTGCACGATCTTTCTGCACCGCTGGGCTTCGAGTGAAATCTGCTCGAGCCGGGAGCGGGTTTTCTCGTCGAGATCCATGGATTGGAGAAGCTGGGCGTAGCCGAGAATACCAGTGAGAGGATTGTTTAGTTCATGAGCGACGCCGCCTACGATTTCTCCCAAAGCGGAGAGTTTTTCGGTATGGAGCAGGCTTCTGGATAAGGCGGTCTGCTCGGGGGCATCGACGAGGAAAACTTCGACTCCGGTGACCTCGCCTGCGGCGTCGTGTTGTGGGGTGACGACCAGGTCGCAGTCCAACGTGATTCCGAAAGGGGTTTTTCCGACGAGGCGTACGCGGCCTTCTTTGCCTTTGTTGAGCGCCAGGTCGATCGCCTTGCGGGAAAGTGAATCTGAATCACCGAGCACGGCTCCGACGGACTGCCCTTCTAATCGGGAGGCTTCGCCCGAGCCCATCATGGCAGCGGCCCGTCGGTTGGCTCGCAGGATTGCCCCGTCTTTTCCGGCAGAGATTATCCCAATGGGAATGTGCTTGAGCAGGGATGTGTATTCGCGCTCCGCCGGGGAACTCGAACGGACTTCGCGTGATGGGAGTACAATGATTTCGTGGAGCGCGCTGCCGGAGGGGCCCATTGGGGTTCCGGCGAATCGGGCGGCGCAGCGGTGGGAGGAATCATCGAAGTAGCTGCCATTGATTTGCCAGGGTTTTCCGGATGCGACGGCTTGTTCGCATTGGGTGGCTGTTTCGGGGGCGAAAAATTCGTAAAGGGAACGGCATGTGCGGCCGACTTCGTTGTGAATACCCAGGGTCTTGGCTTCTTCGTCTGAGCCGAAACAGAGGGCGCCGGACGGGTGGAGTGTGACAACGGAACCACCGAGTCGAGAAATGGAAGCACGCAATGTCGCGCCAGAATCTGATCCGCCGGACGCGACTGCGGGAGGAGAAAGCGCACGGTCGCTTTCGGCCACTTCGCGGGCTACACCACGAATTCGCTTCGCGATCTCTTGCGCGCCGTTGGGATGGAGGAGTTCGTTTAGTTTTTCGATACAGGCCCAGGCCACGCCCCAATGAAGGCGGCTGGCGATGGCGGGTTGATCGTGCAACGGTGTAAACAGGGAGGGATCGGGCGCGGACTCGGAACGAAGCGTTTCGGCGATGGCGTGGACGGCGCCCACCATCGCGGCTTGTTCCGATTCTGCGGAAGTTTGCGCGGCGGCGGCTTGGGCGAGTGCTTCGGCGCGCTCGGCGATTATCTGTGCAGCTTCGTTTACGGATTTCACTGTGAACTCTCCCCGGTGGAAAGTATAGCAAAGCAAGGGGGATTAATTCGCTAAAAGCGCTGAAAGAAGGGGACGGTTAGAGACGGAACTTGCGGAGGGGGGGCGGGGGACAAGA
>JAPYPO010000650.1 GCA_029937645.1 Candidatus Hydrogenedentota bacterium | reverse complement strand
GTGGGGGAGCCGGAAACAGTAGACGACCCCCCGGGGCAGCCTAGGATCGATGGGGCCGAGGCAGCGCCAGATTCTTCCGATAAAGACGGGGACGAGGCGGAGCCAGGCAGGGACGAGGCAGAGTCAAGCGAAGGGAGCCCACCCGCGCCTCCGGCCGCAGCGATGCAGGGCGAGGAGCAATTGGGCCGGCTGATCCAGCTGCTGGCTCAACGGGTACGAAGCGGCGCGCTGGCCTTCTTGCAGAGCCATGGCGGACAGGTCGCGTCAGGGGCGGAAGCGGCCGGCGCGGGCGTCGCTCAGTTCTTAACGACGGTGGGGCGAGGCGCGTTCGGCATGTTGCTTTTCTTTGGGAACCTGGCCCTATTCTCGTTCGTCGCAGCCTATCTTTTGAAGGATTACGACCATATCATTGCCGCGGCCCGAGAGTTGGTGCCACTCGGCTATCGAGACAAGGTGTTCGAGGTGTCGGCAAAAATTGACGGCCAGTTGCGCAGCTTCTTGCGGGGGCAGATGATGGTTTGTGTTGCGCTGGGCGTGATGTATTTCATCGGACTCCGCCTTTCGGGGGTCCCTTTTGCGTTTCTCATTGCCGTGTTCGGGGGCGTGGCGAGCTTCGTCCCTTATTTGGGCCTCGCCCTGACCATTGGGCCGGCGGTGCTTTTGTGTATCGTCCAGCATGGCGGCATCGATTTGCACCTGCTCGGCGTCGTCATGACCTTCGTGATCGCGCAGATGCTGGAAGGTACCGTGCTTACCCCGCGCATCGTCGGCGATCAGGTGGGCTTGGGCCCGGTCTGGGTCATCCTTGCCGTACTGGTTTTCGGCAACGCGCTGGGCTTTCTTGGCCTGTTGCTTGCCGTCCCTATCGCGGCATCGCTCAAGGTGCTCATCGGCGAGGCATTGGCCTACTATAGAGCTTCGGGACTGTTTACCGGAGACGACACTACATAGCGACTCGGAGGGGGATGTTCCCTACCTGCGCACTCGGCCGCGTTCGGCGTTTGCCACGGGCTGCCAGGAGCTGGATAGACGCGGCAAAATGCCCGCCTTCGACCTTTTAAAGATAGTTCCCAAATCCCTTCACTTTGCTGCTATGCTTCTAGTGTATGCGTGAGAAGGAAGGGGTTATGAAGGTCGATGATCTCCAAAAGGGTGCCACGATCGGTAATTATACGATCAAGGCCGAGTTGGGCCGTGGAGGCATGGGTGTTGTCTTTGCCGCGCGCGATCTGTCTCTGGACCGCGACGTTGCCCTTAAGGTCCTCCCCCAACAATTGAGCGATGACCCCCAGTTGCTCCGGCGATTTCAGCGCGAAGCGCGGGCGGTTGCGGCGCTATCCCATCCCAATATTGTGACGGTGTTTGCTGTAGGCAAGGTGGGCGACGTCCATTTCATTGCGATGGAACTCGTGCAAGGCCGTCCCCTTCAAGAAATTATCGAGGAGGCGGGATCGTTGCCATGCCGGGAGGCCTTCTTAATCACGCTGCGCATTGCGCAGGGATTGAGGGAGGCCCACAATAAGGGCATTGTCCACCGCGACCTGAAACCTCAGAATATCATGATGTCCGACGAGGGCCGGGTAAAGATTCTCGATTTCGGCATGGCAAAGGTGCTCCATCCTCACGACACCAAGCTCACGATGGATGGTGCCATTCTCGGGACTCCACTGTATATGTCTCCGGAACAGTGCGTGGGCACGGAAGTTGATGCGCGGTCGGATATCTATTCGCTGGGTGTGGTGCTCTTCGAAATGCTTACGGGCCGGCCTCCGCATACGCACGACACGCCGCTGGGCGTTATTCGGAAAATCGTCGACACACCGTTTCCGACGCTTGGTGTGCTCGATGGGCGCGTACCGCCGCCGCTCCGAGCGGTATTGGCTCACATGGTCCACAAGAAACGCGAGGACCGCTACCCCACTTCGAAAGAACTATGCGTAGCGCTTGAGTCTGCGTTAAATCAGACTCAAGGCGGCACCGCAACCGATCCTCTTGGTACGGATGAGCTGAACGCTTCCAGTTCATCGGAAACGATGTTGAGCCCGTCGGGCGTCTTGCCGTCGCAGCCTCGGCGACGGTGGCTGTATCCTGGGCTCATTGTGGCTGCCGTTGTGATGGCTGCGGCTGGTTTGTACATACAATTTACAGGGTTGCCGGAACGGCCCATCGTGGTTTCGACGGAGGTTCAACCGGTCGCAGTACCGGCAGAGGTCGAGGTAGGGAATGACGCCGTACGCGATT
>JAPYPO010000649.1 GCA_029937645.1 Candidatus Hydrogenedentota bacterium | reverse complement strand
GGAACACCATCCCTATGGATGCCTCGTCGATCTATAACGACTGGCCATGGGAAGACGCGCGGCCCGTCGGAATGGTCCCATCGGATGACGCCGTCGGCCACGCCGAAGCCAGGACCATCTACCCGGCATACGCGTTTCTCGCGCAAGCCCCCGGTGAGAAGGATGGCCTTCTGTGGAATACTCTTGAGGGCTTCGGCTACCCATTTTTTGCGTCGTGGGAATCGCGCTGCCTGTCTCCCTTTTCGATCCCCATCTACCTCTTCGGGCCGATGCGGGCGCTCGCCTTCTCCGCCTTTCTGAAGATGTTGGTTGCGGGCTTGGCCGCCTACTACGCCGCAAGAATGCTCGGCTTTCACGGACCCTTCGCGCTGCTTGTCGCTGTTGCCTATGAGTTGTGCGGCCATTTCATACTGTTGCCGACTCACGCCGTTTCGGATGTCATGCCTTGGGTGCCGCTCTATATCTTATTCGTTGAGCGGCTCGCGTTGGGCCAAGGACGGTATTGGGCTGCGGGCGCGGGCATCGGCGCGCTCATGCTTGCCGGGGGCGACGGTGCCGCGGTCGCCGTCGTTTGGCTCTTCGGCCTCTGCTACCTACTCACCCGCTTCGCCCTGATGGAACGAGCCTCTTCGAGACGCGCCATACTCGCGTATTACACCGTCGCTACGGGACTCGCCCTGGGGCTTGCAGGTATTCAACTGGCCCCATACATCGAATGGTTTCGCCTCTCCATACCCAACACCCTTGATGCGGTTCACGCGGCCGGATTCCGCGAGCTGCCGGCCATCTTCTCTCTGGGTTTTGTACCCACTGGCGATGGCGGCGATCCGGTATCCACCCGGATAAGCGGGCTTCTTCACATGGGTTTCGTTCAACTTCTGCTGGTCGTATTGTGGTGCGCCCTTCGCCACTGCGTCGAGGGTCCGCACCGCCAGCGCATCGACGCATTGCTCAGTGTATCTGCGGCGTTCTTTCTGATTGGGATCGTCGCCGGGCCGCTTGTCGAGCGGTTTACCGATGTTCAAATGGGTACGCAGCAATGGCTCGCGGCGAACGCCTTCGCCTTTGCTCTGGGTGGAGCGGCCGCAGCCGAATCGTGGCTTGAGCTACGTCCAGAACAATGCACCTCCTCGCTGAAACGGCTTGTCGTCCTCCTGTCTGGAGTGGCGATCGTCGGGGCGCTCGCGGTCGCTGCGACGGCCCTTATGGGCGGGATGAATGGCAGCCTCGTACCCGATGCCACATTCATCCTGGCTTTGACGCTCGTGTTCGCCGTCATGGTAGCGGCCACCCTGCTCAAGCCTTCCCCCCGTCTTATGGCCTATGGAATGGCGGCGCTCACAGCGGCCGACCTGCTTGCGGCGTTTCTCCCCTTGGCGGCGCGGACGCATGTGGATCAGGTCTACCCTCAGAACGCAATCGTTGAGGGGCTCTCGGATTCATCCATGCGGATTGCGGCTGGGGGCGACGAAGCGTGGGCGCTGGGAGGCAGCCTCGTCCCGCATCTGCCCGGCACACAAAGCCGAACGCTTCGCCAGACTGCGGAGTACATGAATGCGGTGAATGATAATCCGTTCTTGCTCCAGACCGCAGGCGGTGTGGGGCTGATTCTCGGAACGGAGGATATTCGGCATCGGGACGGAGATGGAGGCAAGCGGGATGGAGATAGGGGCAAGTGGGCCAGCGCCCGAAGCGGCCTGCGCTTGAAGCATGTCTTTCCTTCGGGCAAGGGGCTCTTCCAGACGGTATCGCGTCCAGGACGAGCATGGTTGGAACCGCTCGATCCCCCACTCGATGCGCCGACACCAGAATTGGAGGAGCCATCAATCGACGGGGAGTCAAACGGAGGACTCGTCGTACGGACGCAGTCCACCGTGCCGGCGAGCCTTGTGGTCGCGGAAGCGTTTTTTCCGGGTTGGAAGGCACGCGCGGAGGAAGCACCCATAGCGATTTCCTCGAAGGACGGACTGTTCAGAAGCGTCAAATTGCCTGCCGGCGAGCATACCGTCGAGTTCTACTTCGAACCTACGTCCCTTCGCACGGGGATGTGGGTATCGTTAGCCTCTGGGCTGGTTGTCCTCATGGGCCTCGCCCACCTGTTTCGTAGCATCGCGCACACTCGCCGCGACCGGGTGTAGCGAAAATCCTCCCCCTTTTTTTACGCGTTTCGAACTGAATACGCGTAAGCTGCGTCCAAAAAACAACTTACAACTCGCATAAATCCCTAAAGTTTTCTACAGTTC
>JAPYPO010000648.1 GCA_029937645.1 Candidatus Hydrogenedentota bacterium | reverse complement strand
GCCTTAAGGTCGTCGTTTGCCATCAGTGGATCTCCGGTGCGCGGCTGAGGGGGGAATTGAAAGGCGGTAGTATACGGCTTCCAAGGCGTTCGCATAAAGTCCCAGGTTTGCGCCCCAATCGGCGGACAACTTCGCAGCGGCGCTACCAGGCAACCGGGATTGGGAAGCGATCTCACCCCCACCTTGCCGCATCTACAAGTTTCCCCAACAGTTCCGAAAAGGAAATTCCCGCGGCAGCGGCGCCTTGAGGAAAGAGCGAGGTCTTCGTTAGCCCCGGTATGGTGTTGATTTCGAGCCAAACCAATTCGTCACCAGTCCATATCACATCGCTGCGGCTGAAGCCCCGGCAGCCGATTATTTCATGCGCGCGCAGGGCCATCGCCTGAACGTCGTGGGCCACCTCCTCGGGAATCTCAGCCGGCGTGATTTCATCCGTAGCGCCGGGCGTATACTTAGCCTTGTAGTCGAAATAACCGTCGCCGAGCGGTCGAATTTCGGTAACCGGCAGCGCCACGGCCCCCTCCCCCACATCAAGCACACCGCAGGTCAGCTCGACGCCGTCAACGAATCGCTCGACCATGACGCGGTCGCCGTGTTCGCGCACGAGCGCTATAGCGTCGGGAAGTGCCGCAGCGTCTTCGACGATAGCCATGCCCAAGCTGGATCCAAGACAGGGCGATTTCACGACACACGGAAATCCGACCTCCGCAATCGCGCTCGTTGCCTTATCCCGGGACGCATCCCATTCCTGCGCGCTTATTTCGATCTGCTTCGCGCCGCCAATGCCGGCTTCCGCGACGACCGCCTTGGAGCGTGTCTTGTCAATCGCCAAAGCGCTCGCGCCCGAGCCGGAACCCGTATACGGAATCCGCAGAAGATCAAGCGTGGCCTGGATGCGCCCATCCTCTCCAAACGGACCGTGGAGCGCAATGAACACGCAATCCAACGAAAGGGAATTTAGGGCGGGCATAGCCGAGGCGAAGGGCATGGGTGGGCCGTCGTGCGTGGGGAGTTTCCATCCGCCGTCCTTCGTAATGTGGACCGGCACCGCTTCGTACCGATCCGGCGGCAGGTGTTCGAGGACCATGGAACCGGATAACATCGACACATCATGCTCGGCGCTCGCGCCTCCCATGAGAACCGCCACACGTTTTTTCTTGGCCACAGACTGTTTCCCTTTCCTACATTCAGTGATGGCCGGACAATACCACAGTCTTCAGAGAAGTTCCCTTAGCGTGTGAAGAACCTCTTGATTTGGATGAGCCGATTCCACAATGCAATACTATCCGTCTTCCTGGCGAGACATCTAGCCCGGATAAGATTTGAAGCTTCGCGGCTCGCGAGACACCCTATCGGAAGAAACACGAGTAAAATTGAACCCTCTGGAAGAAGAATATTATTCGGCCCTGCTCGCTGGGGGGGCGATCGCGGCCGGAGTCGTCTTCGTTGCGCTCTTCTTTATTTCTGCGCCCTACGGCCGGCACGTTCGCGCTTCGTGGGGGCCAACGGTCAACGCGGCGCTAGGCTGGACGCTCATGGAGTCGGTCGCGGTGCTCGCATTCGCCGTCTGTTTCCTTCTCGGCAACCGGGGCGAGCCGGATATTACGTGGATCTTTTTCATCCTGTGGCAGATCCACTACGTTCACCGTGCGGTCGTATATCCGTTGAGGCGCAAGCACTCGGGCACACCGATGCCACTGGTCCTCGTTGGCATGGCCATCCTTTTCAATACCTACAATGGATACTTAAACGGGCGATACCTGGGCGTCCACGGCGAAAACTACGATGCCTCTTGGATTTCGAATCCGAGATTCCTGTGCGGCGTTGGGCTCTTCTTCCTGGGGCTGAGTATCAACATCCACGCGGATTCGACCCTGAGGAATTTACGCAAGGACGGAGGCCGCCAATACAAGATTCCGTACGGCGGCCTCTATCGCTGGGTTTCATGCCCAAATTATTTCGGTGAGATTCTAGAGTGGACGGGATGGGCGATCGCGACATGGTCGGCACCGGGGGCCGTATTCGCGTTATGGACCGCAGCCAACCTCATCCCTCGGGCAAGAGATCACCACCGCTGGTATATCAAGACATTTGAGGAATACCCCAAGGAACGGCGCGCGATAATCCCCCACGTTTTCTGAAGCATTGGTTCCTAAATAAGCCAACCTATGTTCGCTCAGAAAACCACATTTCCTGTCATTGCGAGTCAGAACCCGCTTCGCGGGAAATTGGGATAAGAAAGGG
>JAPYPO010000647.1:1875-2245 GCA_029937645.1 Candidatus Hydrogenedentota bacterium | reverse complement strand
TTGGCCTCATAGAGCAAGTATAACATCGTAGCTATATAAAGTTAAAATGCTCTAGCGTATTGATAAGCGAACTTTTGAAAAACCTGCGCGGCGTCGCGATAGTATTGGGAGCCGATGCCGCCGATCTTTTCTAGGTGGCGCGATGGCTGTACTTGCTCTAGTTCCTATTGCGAAAAGGGTTCTGCAAACCTTCCGCGGCGAAAAAAGACCACCACTTTTGTCATCCTGAGCAAAGCGAAGGATCTCTCTGTCACCAATATTTTCAACTCATTTGATATCCTTCGCTTCGCTCAGGACATCAGAACGACGTCACCATCTCGCCACGAAACAAAGTGAAATATCGGGGCGAGATCTATCGGGGGCAATACCC
>JAPYPO010000647.1:0-1865 GCA_029937645.1 Candidatus Hydrogenedentota bacterium | reverse complement strand
ATCCTTGCAAGTGCCCAGTGCTGTCGCCAAAGCTATCCGTAGGAATTCCGAGTTTGTCGAGCATGGAAATAAAGAGGTTGGAAAGCGGGGTGCCCTCCGCGGCGCGAATATGGCGACCACCTTTGAGTTTTCCATTGGCGCCACCTGCCAACAGAATAGGCAAGTCTAACGGGGAATGCGCATCGCTATTCCCCATGCCGCTTCCATACAGGAGCATCATGTGGTCGAGCAACGAGCCATCACCATCGGGCGTCGATTTTAGTTTTTCCAGGTAATAAGAAAGCAGCCCAAGGTGGTAGCAGTTGATTTGTGCCAACTTCAATAAGTTCTCTTCTCTGTACTGGTGGTGGGAAAGTTGGTGATGGGGATCGGCCACGCCGATGTTCGTATAGGTGCGGTTGCAAAGTTCCTTGCTCATCATGAAAGTGGCGACCCGCGTCATGTCCGTCTGGTAGGCGAGTATCTGCAAGTCGAACATCAACTTGACATGCTCTTCGTATGATTTTGGGGTGGCACCGCTGGGGCGATCCATCGCCGGAAGTTCACGGATGCCTTGTGCTTCGGCCTTCTGGATGCGCCGTTCGATATCGCGAACGGCCTCCAGATAATCCGTCAGTTTCGTTCGATCACTCGGCCCTATCTTGCGTTGAAGACTGGCCACTTTATCCGTTACCGCGTCGAGAATACTGCGATCCTTCCCAACGCGTTCTAGCCGCGCCTTCGCGTCCGTTGTGTCGGTGTCGCCGAAGAGGCGCTCGAATATGGCACGCGGGTTATTTTCCGCAGTTAGCGGTGTGGTGGGGTTGCTCCAAGACACCGTGGAAAGATAAGCGCAGCTAAAGCCTACATCGCAAGACCCCGAGAGCGTCGTCGGTTCGATTCCCAACTCCAAGGAGGAAAGCTGAGTATCCTTCTCCCAGTGCCGTGCCGCGATTTGATCAATCGTGATGCCGGCTTCGACGTCCGCTCCTTCGGTCGGCTTACAATGCGCGGCGGACAACCACGCGCCCATGATGGTCGCGTGCGGCCCCTGAGGTTCGCCCGGCAAGAGTTGCGCCGGCCTATTGTCCAGGTTCGTGATGACCGTGAAATCATCCCGATAGGCCTCTAGGGTTTTGAGGGTGGGGGACATCTCATAATCGGGGCCCTCCGTCTTCGGAATCCACTCGGACAACACCGCGCCGTGAGGAATATAGATTGCGCCGAGACGGCTGACCGGGTTGGCTGCTGTATCCTTGATGGCGGCGAATGCGGGCACCATGCTGTCCAACAAGGGCAACCCGATTGCGGCACCAACACCATGCAAAAACGTGCGGCGTGACAAACTCTTTTTGGGTGCATACATTAGATTGCTCTCCTCATTTGGAAGGGGGTGCTATTGACAATTTCCAGAATTACCGACGACCAACGGTAGTCGTCCGATTCAGATTCTCTCATGATACGCCGAACAGTCGGCTGATCGTAATATTCAATCCCCCGGCCCAGCGCGTAGACCAGCAGCTTTTGGATGGCGGTCCGTGTGAACTCGTCCACCTTGCCCAAGAGCGCGTCGCGCAGTCCAGAAGGGCCCTCAAGGATAGTGCCATCGGGCATCGTACCCTTCGTGTCCAGAGCCAGGCCATAAGAATTATGCGTGCGCCATTTTCCAACGGCGTCGAAGTTTTCAAGCGCGAATCCGACAGGGTCCATCTTGGCGTGGCAACTGGCACAAACGGGATTTGATCGATGCTCCTCGAACCGCTGGCGCATGGTCAAATCTTTGGTCGCCTCGCTCGGTTCCGGGAAATCTGGAACGTCCGCCGGCGGCGGAGGAGGAGGCGAGCCCATGAGGTTTTCGAGGACCCATCTGCCGCGCACCACTGGGG
>JAPYPO010000081.1 GCA_029937645.1 Candidatus Hydrogenedentota bacterium | reverse complement strand
GTTCGGGCGTTGGCGCCGACAATGAGGACACGGCGGTTCCTGTGGCCGCGGCTGCGCAGGCTCCACAGGCCCATGCGCGCGATGATTCTCGTGCCGAGCAGGGTGAACAGGGCGCCCATGGCGAAGAGCACCTGAAATCGCCCGACGATTGAATTGTCAAAGAATAGCGCCGCTGCAACGATGGTTAAGACCAGGGAGTCGGCCACGGCTTTGGTAACCAGGAACGCGAAGTCTGCCAACCCTTCGCCACTGTGGTAGGGGTGGATGAGTTCCTTATCAAAAGAACGGGCGAGCCAAATGGTAAGAAAAATTGCCACGTAGGGGAGATGATCCTGGAAATTCTGTGCGAAGGGCGCAACGAAATCGCCCAGACGCACCGCAGCCACGTATACGAAGGTGACGCATGCAGTATCGAATACAGCGATGGCCGCAAAGGATGCGCCGCTTCGATTGTTTGAAAGTGGTGACATATACGTTCTTATCCAGGTCTATCGTTCAGGATTGAAGACACACGATCTTCTTTACGGTTTAGTTTAGGGGGAATCCGATGGGGCGCTCTCCGGGGCCGTTTCAGGCCGGGGTTCCGACAGGCTCATGTCGCCCTTCCAAATATTGATTAATTCCGGAAGGTCGACCAAGCTATACCGCAGTAGAAACCCGCCAAACGTGGTCGTAAGCGGTCTTGAAAACGACCGGTGGCGCGCGGCGGCATCACTCGTTTCCGTTTGTGCGTCGCTTCTGTCGCCATCCGGCAGGCGCTTGGTGCGAAAATGGAGAAGGTTGAAGGGCTTACGCGCATGATGCGAGAGCCTTGCTTCCCGGGCGAGCACCGGTCCCCGTGACTCCAGTTTAATAAGCACGGCGATAATGGCGAGGATCGGGGCAAGTATAACCAGCAAGAGGGACGACACCAAGAAATCGGTGCCCCGCTGGAGCAGTTCTCTTGAGTGGGTATCGTCGGGCGCCGTGAGGGCGAGCAAGGGGATGTCGGCGATGCGCGTCAACTCGGTGGTCGCGATGCGCAGGGGGAATAAGTCGGCGATGAGACGCACCGGAACCCCGACCCCTTCGCAGAGGTGTGTGATGCTTTGAATGCGCTCGTAGCATGAGCGAACGGGCAAGGAAATATACACGACATCAATGACGCCGTCGATCAGGTATTTTTCCAGATCATCGATCTTCCCGAAATAGGGCACATTGTACCGTTCGAGGAAGCTGTTCCGCGATGCGTCGTCATCAAGATAACCAATGATTTCAAACCCGTAGTATTCATTGGAGAGGATGACTTCGCTGGCCTGCGCGGCCCGGGCATTCGCGCCAATAAAGAGAATTCGGCGGTAGTTATAGCCTCGGCGGCGGAGTCCCGAGAGTCCCAACCGCATGGTCGTTCGCAACGCAACGAGGAGTAGGAGAATCAACCCGCTGAAGGCAAGCGCGAAGATGCGGTCGAAAGCAGTGGTCAACCAGATGATCATAATGAAGTTCGACAAGATGAGCGAACCGACGACCGACTTGGTTAGCATAAGCAGTTGGGGGATTAGGGAATCGCCCCTGCGGGAAACAAACAGCCTCTGATCGATAGCTTGGAGGCACCATACCGCCACGAAAATGGCCAGATAGCTGTCCCGTTCCGACGGATCTCTATCGAGCACATTGGTGGCGAGGAAAAACGCGCCTACGATGCAGAGTGCATCGAAGACAGCGAGCACTAACGCCCATAGCAGTATATGCTGTTGTGGTCTTGGCACTAATCGTGTTTCCAGGCATTTCGAACTGAAAGGTAATTTCGCATGTTACTGCTTGCCGAGCAGGAGCGTGCGCTTGCAGTCAGGGGTGCCCGACTGCCCCCTTTTGCCGTTGGGGGAACGGGCCGAACCGTGGCAATAGGAGCTTCACCCGACCGCTCTTCCGGGCGGTGCCCCCATGAGTTTTCTCTCCGCACGCCAGGGCTTTCAATCTACCTGGATTTGTGTTCAGAGTCAACTGGGCACCCGTGAATTTCGACATTCCATGGAGGCGCGATAGGAGGCTGCGCGTTAAACCTATGTTGACGAATCGGCGAAACCCTGAGCCCGCAGCGGTATGATTGTAATGGGAGGGGATATTCGCTATGGTGGAAGGCGGACGCCTCTATGAGGGTGGGCACACGCATCCGATGCCGTGGCTCCGCCTGCCGGATGGGCAAACAGGTGGGCCAGGATGGAGTGCAAGTGGATGAGCATGTAGGCAATGATGGGGACCTCGGTGGCATAGAGGACAGTGGTCTGGCCGCGTCGGACGAAAAGCCGCGCGTCTTAATCATTGAAGATGTGGACGCGTTGCGCAACGCGTTGCAAGAACAGTTATCTCACCTCGGATACACCTGCGCAAGCGCCTCAAGTTGTGCGGAGGGTGATGCGCTCGCGCGCCGGGGCGGCTTTGCGTGCGCGCTCATCGATTTGGGCCTGCCCGACGGCAGTGGCCTGAGCCTCATTGAGAAATTCCACGAGTACGACTCGGCCATGGTACCCGTCATTCTGACGGGGCAGAGCGATCCCGAATCCATTATAGACACGATGCGTGCGGGGGCCTTCGATTACATCGTGAAGCCGGCGAAGTCGGCTACGCTACGCGCGGGCATCGCGCGGGCGGTTCAGCATCACAAGATGATTCACGAACGGACGGTGCTGGCCGGCCTGCTGCGCGAAGAACGAGACCAACTGAAGGTCAAGATTGAGGCGGCCACCGCGGACGTGCGCGATTATGCCCGTTCCTGTGAGGCAAGCAACGCGCTGCTGCATGGACTCCTCAGCTTAACGCAGATTTCCTCTGAGCTTCACGGCGACGAGCAGTTGATCGAGAGTGTGTACCAAGAAATCGCCCGCCATATGCCGTTGAAATGCGTGGCCCTGTGCGCCGTGGCACGTAAAGAATTGTTGGCGGCTTTCGGCGACGATGGCGATGGCGTGGACGTTGTGGTTACCGAGGGTGTGAGCGAAAATTCCAGTATGGACGACGCGCTGGCGGCAACGGATCTGGGGCTGCTGACTCGTTTTTGGCTGGGCAGGCATACCGGGCAGGATATGTCGGAGTTTAGTTCTTTTTCTTTTCCTCAAACGTTTTGGGGCCGGACCGTAACCACGGTCTCTTTTTTCCTGGCGCCCGATTACAAGACGGATAATAACGAGGAGGAATTTCTCCGCATGGCCGCGCATTTCCTGGCGGCGGAATGGGAACGCTCCCGGCTGATGCTGCACTCGGCGCACTATGCGAGTCTGGGCAATATCGCGTTGGAACTGACCAAGAGTATCTTGAGGTCGATCACCGCCGTGCGCACGGCGACGGACTTCGTGCGCGAATTAACGGATTCGGAGGAGGCGCTGCAGGGGTTGTCAATCGTGGGAGAGAACGCGGATTTCCTGGCAAGCCAGTCCAAGCTGTTTTACGATCTTGCGCGGGAGCGGAAAGACAGTGTAGAAACTGTAGCGCTCGACGCGTATATCGACCAGACGATCGAGTTGCTTTCGGCACCGATTAAACAGCGGGGGCTCTCCATAAAGCGCAATTTTCGCACCGATAGCGAATGTGTCCTTCTCAACGGAGCGGCGCTCGCACGGACCTTCCTCGATCTGATTTCTTCGGTGGTCCGCACGGTGGACACGGGTGGCACGATTGCCATAGTATTGAAGGAAGGGGAAGCGGGCCACATTGTGTGCGAAATCTCCCATGGCCTTACGAGCGGCGAATTGTTCGGGCTTCCCACGGTAGCGACTACGCCTTCGTTGCTGGAAATGGTGAGGGATCACCCCAGTTTTATGTTGGCGCAGCGCACGGTTAATAGTTGCGGCGGCCGGTTGTCGCTGGAACGGGAGAGTGAAGAGACAAGTATATTTCGCATAGTGCTCCCCAGAAACGCTTTGAACGCGTCGGTCGTGTAAGAGCGTTTGTAAGGATTTTGCTCGAACAGCAAGGGTTTATGCAGCATATGGGCGACGCCGTCAGTACTACAGAACAAGCGATCCCCGAGGCGGCGAGCCTCCGCCGCGTGGTTATCGTCGAGACGGATCCCGGCGTTCAGTGGTCACTGAAGAAGGGCTTGGAGCGTTCGGGGTACGAGGTCGAAGCAGTGGCCACCCTCTCCGCGACGTTGCGGGTTTTGGACGCGGGGCCGGCCGCTGTGGTTGTGATGGAGCTGTCCCCGGAAGCGGGCCTGGACTACGAGGCGTTGTCCGCGCTGATCGAGGCTCCCGGTTCGCCTCAAGTGGTGTGCGTGTCCGTGGATTCCTCACCGGCGGTCGTAGTGGAATGCATGCGCCGGGGCGCGGGAGATTTCTTGCTCAAGCCGTTTGGGCTGGCCGAAATGCGCGGCGTTATCAGCCGGTCGCTTCAGCGGCGCTCCCCCAAGTCGGTTTTGGAATCGGGAAGCCTATCAGAAGACCCGGAAGGTGGCCCCTCTCTTCTTGTCGGAATCAGCCAAGCCATTCAGGATCTTCGGAAGCTGGTCTTACGCGCGGCCCGCACGGATCTCAATTGCCTCATTCGCGGGGAGAGCGGGGTAGGCAAGGACATCGTCGCCCGGGAGCTTCACCGGCTTTCGAAGCGGAGAGATAAGCCTTTTGTAAAGGTCAACTGTACCGCCCTTCCCGAGAACTTGCTGGAAAGCGAGTTGTTTGGCTATGAGAAGGGCGCATTTACCGGCGCGGATACCGCCAAGCCAGGCCTCTTTCAGATGGCGGATGGCGGGATAATCTTCTTGGACGAGATAGGCGACATGCACCCCTACGTGCAGGCGAAGATCCTCCAGGTGATAGAGCACAAGGAGTTTACCAAGCTGGGTGGGTCCAAGTCCGTCAAAGTAGATGTCCAGATTGTCACCGCGACAAACGCGGACCTGGAACAAAAACTTGCCCGCGGCCAGTTTCGCAATGATCTTTATTTTCGACTGAACGAAGTGTACATCACGGTGCCGCCGCTCGCGGAACGCAAGGAAGATGTGCCGCTGCTTATTCATCATTTTCTTGGCAAACACGATCAGTATGGCGACGGTTCGGCTGGGGAATTGAGCAGCGACGACTCAGCGCGCCTGTCTGCCTACGACTGGCCGGGCAACGTGCGGGAATTGGAAAGTACGATCAAGCGCTGGCTGGCGCTGGGCAAGTCCAGCTCCGTTTTGCCGGGCGCCCCCCCGCCCTCGGAGGCCGCGGAACCGTCAACCACGCCCGTCAAACCGAAGAGCCGCAAAGCAGTTAACAAGGTTGAACTGACTTCCGAAATGGTACTCGAAGCGCTGCAAGACCATACCTGGAACCGGCGCAAGGCTGCCGAAGCCCTGGGCGTGAGCTACTCGGCGATTCGGCGCTTCATCGACAAGCACGAGCTGGCGAATCAGAGGTAGCCACAGAGGCCTCGGCGCACAGCCTTTGCGGAATCTTCCGCCTGTTTGTTATCGTAGTGGACTCAGAAATCCTTTGTTTCGGGTCAGCGATTAGGCCCCCAACCCTCCCGGTACCCATGTCGACATCAACGGAATACGATATCATCGTCGTAGGCGCGGGCCATGCCGGCGTCGAAGCGGCCCTGGCTTCAGCGCGTATGGGCAAGAAAACGCTGCTCGCGACCATGCGCCTGGACTCCATCGCCATGATGCCGTGCAACCCGGCGATCGGCGGCATTGCGAAAGGGCAACTCGTTCGCGAGATCGACGCCCTCGGCGGCGAAATGGGCCGCGGCATCGACCGCTGCGGCATCCAGTTCAAGATGCTGAACCGCTCCAAGGGCCCCGCCGTTCATTCGCCCCGCGCCCAGGCGGACCGCATCATGTATCAGTATGACATGAAGCGCGTCTGCGAGGATCAAGCGAATCTCGATTTGAAGCAAGTCATGGTCGAAGACCTTATCGCGCGTGCGGGGCGCGTCTACGGTATCCGAACGGCCGTCGGGCAGGAAATTCAGGCGCGCGCGGTCATCGTCTGTTCCGGAACGTTCCTCGGTGGTCGCCTCCATTTCGGCATGAGCCAAGTAGACGGCGGACGCGGCGGCGACATGCCCGCGAACGCCCTGAGCGACACCTACCATGCGTTGGGCTTCGAGCTGGGCCGCATGAAAACCGGAACGGTTCCGCGTATTCACCGGCGGAGCATCGACACCAGCGTCCTGCTCGAACAGCCGGGCGATGAGGAACAGCGCCCCTTCTCCTACGCGACGCCTATCGAGGGTTTTGACCGAAATAAAATCATGTGTTGGCTGACGTACACCACGGAGGCGACGCACGAGGTCATCCGCCGAAACCTTGATAAATCACCGCTCTACTCCGGTGTGATCGAAGGGATCGGGCCCCGGTATTGTCCGAGCATTGAAGACAAGATTATGCGATTCCCCGACCGCGGCGAGCACCGGGTCTTCCTGGAGCCCGAAGGGCTTATGACCTCGGAAGTCTACGTGAACGGCCTATCCACAAGCCTGCCGGAAGACGTGCAACTGGAATACGTGCAGACCATTCCGGGCCTCGAAGAAGCCGAGATTGTTCGTCCAGGCTACGCCGTCGAATACGACTTTATTCCACCGACCCAACTCAAACCAACCCTTGAGACCAAGCGGGTCGAGGGCCTCTACCATGCGGGCCAAATCAACGGCACCTCGGGCTACGAGGAAGCGGCGGCACAGGGCTTATTTGCCGCGTTTAACGCCGTCCGTGCGCTGGATGGCGACGCGCCCCTTTACATCGGCCGACACGAGGCTTACCTGGGCGTGATGATCGACGATATTGTCACACGCGGAGTCATCGAGCCCTATCGACTTTTCACGTCCCGCGCAGAATACCGGCTCTTGCTGCGGCACGATAACGCGGATTTACGCTTGGCGCGTTACGGCATCGCGGGCGAATCGTTCATGCAATCCGTCCGTGAAAAGGAGGTTCAGGTTGAAAGCGAAATGGCCCGCCTTGAGAAGGAAGTGATCGTGCCTTCCACCGACGTTAATGCGGTACTTTCGGAAAAGGGCGAAGAACCCCTTGCGTCTCCGTTGCCTGCGGCGCGGCTGCTGCGGCGTCCGAATCTGGATTTAAAGGACGTGTGGCGCTTGACCCCTCCGCCGGCGTCGCTCGATTTTGAGGCCGCCGAACAAGTGGAGATTCAGACGAAATACAAAGGGTACATCGAACGGCAATTGCGCGACTGGGAACGGTTCCAGAAAGCCGAGATGGTCGGGTTGCCGGAAGACCTCGACTACTTCGCGATCCCTGGGCTCCCGACAGAAAGCCGTGAGCGGCTTGACGAAATCAGACCGGTCAATTTCGGTCAAGCGGCCCGCATCTCAGGCGTCCGTGCAGCCGATATTACGGTACTCCACATCTACGTGGAAAAACGCCGACGAGAGATGGCGGGTCGAGCCACCTTGTCGTCCCATAAACAGAGTTTCCGCACAGAAAATAATGCAGAACCACGAATGGACACTAATACACACGAATAGAGAAAATATTAGTGTCCATTCGTGGTTCTGCAGCATTAATTATGAAAGGCGAACCTCCCGATGAAAGTTGTATTTACTCCGGAACAAGACAAGATCGAAGTCAAAGATATGACCTTGGATCCCCCGAAGGCTGGGGAGGTAAAGATTAAGATGGCGGCCACGGGCGTCTGCCACTCCGATCTATCCATGGTGAACGACACCTTTCCCAATGAGTACCCCGTCGCCCTCGGCCACGAAGGAGCTGGCATAATCGAGGGAGTAGGCGAAGGCGTGACGAACGTCAAGCCGGGCGACCCAGTGGTACTCGCCTTCGTGCCCAACTGCCGCGACTGCTTTCATTGCCTGCGCGGCGAGGCCTACCTCTGCGAGAAGAAAGGCATTCTCGGCAAAGGCTCGCAGTTGGACGGAACACACCGCCTACACGATGGGGATGCGGACATGCCCGTTATGTGCGGGATGGGCTGCATGGCTGAATATGTGGTGACGCCCTCGATGTGCGTGGTCCCCATTGACCCGGGCATTCCCATGCAGGTGGCGGCCCTCGTGGGTTGCGCCGTTACGACCGGCGTGGGAGCAGCCCTCAATACGGCTAAGGTCGAGCCCGGCTCCAGCGTGGCGGTTTTCGGGTGCGGCGGCGTGGGGATTTCGATCATACAGGGGGCCGTGCTCGCCGGCGCGGAACGCATCATCGCGGTCGATCTGGACGAAAAGAAATTGGAAATAGCCAAGAAATTTGGCGCGACGCATCTCGTGAAATCACACGGCAAGGTGGCGAAGGACATCAGGAATCTCACAAACAAACGAGGCGTGGATTACGCGTTCGAGGCCATCGGGCTCGGGGCCGTGGTCGAGCAGGCCTACGCTTCGACCCGAAACGGCGGCAAATGCACCGTCGTCGGCATGGGGAAAATAGATGACACGTTCCGCCTCGATCCCTTTACCTTTCCCCTCTTCGCGAAGACACTCTGTGGCTGCATGTACGGCGGCGCAAACCCAGGAGTCGATTTTCCGAAGATGCTCAACCTCTACTCCGCGGGCAAGTTGGATCTCGACGGCATGGTCACAAAAACCTACACCATCGACGAGGCCCCCCAAGCCTTCGAGGATATGGTCAACGGCGTCAACGCGCGCGGCGTGATCCTGTATGAATAGAGGCATTCTACGTTAGGGTAGAGCCCTTTCCGCCTCGCCACGGTAGTCGGTGGGATATCGATGTTAACTATCCTGTACAATCGCCGACTCAACTTCTAATCCACCACTGCTTCTAATCCACCACTGCGAGGAGAATACCGATGAAATTCAGGAAAGGCCCCTTGCTGGCGACCGCGATGATGTTGGTGTGTGCCGTAGCAACCGCCGAGCTGGGGGAAATCACGGCCGAGCAGTCTGAAGAGCTAAAACAATGGGTGGCGGACAATCCGCGTGACGGCGGGACGCTGCGCAGCGATTGGAACTACGACGTGCCCGAGGGCGTGACGACGAAGGATGTCACCTATTACAGCGACGAGATTCCCTGTTACGCCAAGATCTTCTACCCGACGGAATTTTCGGCGGACGGCAGTTGGCCGGCGATTGTCCTAGGTCATGGGTACAACGCGAAACATTACGCCATCGAAAAACATGCGGCCCGGTTCGCGGAGCGCGGCTTGGTCGCCATGGTCATCGATTTTCGCAGCTACGGCATGAGCGGCGGCTACATTTCGCTGGACCAGGATGACCCGACAACGGATGAAGTGCGCCATAACGATGTGTTTGCCCGAATCAAAGTGAAACGGACACGCCTCATTTCCCACTACCAGGTTGAAGATTACCGCAGCGCGATTTCCTACATTCAAGGCGAACCGGGCGTGGACCCGGAGCGAATCGGCACCTGGGGTTCGAGCCATTCGGGCGGCCACCAGATTAGCCTGCCCGCGTTGGATGCGCGGGTGAAGGTTTCCGTCGGCCAAGTGCCCGCTATCGGCGGTCACGACTGGGATGGCAAGCCACGCCCCATGCGCAAACGCCTGCTGGAAGACGCCATCCTGCGCGCCCGCGAAGGCCAAGGCGCGGAAATCGAAGTCGGTTTTTCTTTCCGGGGCACGGTGGATCTTGAGACGCAGCAGACGGGGTCGGAGTATCAGCCGTTCCTTTATGTGGACCGCATTCCGGAGTCCGTTCCCATATTGCTCATCTACGCGGAAAAGGAAGAGCTTTTCAACAATGAGACGCACGCCGTAGCCTTCGCCGCCGCCCGAAAGGAAGGCGAGACGAAGTTGATCGAAGTGCCGCACATTGGGCATTTCCAAATCTACTCAGGACCGGCCTACGAGATCGCGGTGGAAGCGGCCGCCGCATGGTACCTCAAACATCTCGGCACGGGGCATTAGCCTGGACGAAGCCGCTTGAAGCCGCTTTTTATAAGAGCACATGGAACCACGAATGGACACGAATAAATACGAATTGTAGAAATATTAGTGTGTATTCGTGTCCATTCGTGGTTCAAGAGCAGATCGAAATATAAGGAGTGACAAAGGATGACTGATAGAATCGCAACCTGCGGGGCGCTCGCGGCGCTGATCTGCGCTACGGTCCTTATGGGCACGCCCGCCGAAGCGCAAGAGATCAAGAATTCCCTCACGCCGGAAGACTGGGCGTATACCCTACCCGACGGCGTGACGACGAAAGAAGTGAAGTGGTATAGCGAAAGCATCCAGTGTTGGGCGAAAGTTTTCTACCCAAAGGATTTCTCGGAAAAGGCGAGCAGGCCCGCGATCGTGTTGGGTCACGGTTGGACCGGAACCCACAGTTCAATGGAGAAATACGGCGCGCGATTTGCCAAGCATGGCCTGGTCGCGATGGTCATCGACTACCGTGGCTGGGGAAACAGCGGCGGCTTCATTTCGCCGCTGCAAGACATTCGCACTGACGACATGGTTCGGCATACGACGTTAACCGCGACGGTGCGGATTAAGCGGACCCGGTTGCTGCCCATGAAGCAAGTCGAAGATTACCGAAACGCGATTTCGTATATTCAGGGCGAGCCCGGCGTCGACCCGGACCGCATCGGAATCTGGGGATCCAGCTATTCCGGCGGTCATGTTGTCACCGTGGCCGCGCTGGATGCGCGGGTGAAGGTTGCCGTGGGTCAAGTGCCCGCGATCTCCGGCAAGAATGTGCCCATGGCGCCGCGGCCGATTCGCAAAGCCCTACTCGAAGACGCCATAAAACGGGCGCGCACGGGCAAAGGCGGCGAATTCAAGACGGGGTTTTCGACGCCGCGCATGGTGGACATCGAAACGCAACTGGAGGCCTCGCAGTACCACCCGTACCACTATCTCTACCGTATACCCGAAACGACGGCCCTGCTATTCATCGGCGCGGAGAACGAGGAGTTGTACGGCCCCGAGAAGAACAAGGATCGGGGCGAGGCGGCGGCCAATGAACATCCCGGCCCAAGCAAGTACATCGATATTCGCGGCATCACGCACTTCGAAATGTATATAGACGAGGCCTTCGAGCGGGGATCAAATGCGGCGGCCGCTTGGTACTTAGCGTATTTGTAGCAGACGGTATCTCGTCTTGGTTTTCGTGAAAGCTCCACCCTTTCCTTGACCCCTCCTTCACAGAAGGAAGGGTTGGCCGAGTTTCTTCAGTGATTCGAAATAGCGTGATAAGAACATGGCCGACAGCACCATTTTATTGGATATAGAAATCGGAGGCCGCAGGGCGACACCCGCTGGCCCCGGCGAAGGGAGTAGAAATGACAAAGGTATTAGAAGGCGTCCGCGTATTGGATTTCGGACGTTTCATCGCGGCACCGTATTGCGGCATGATTCTCGCCGATATGGGTGCGGAGGTGATTCGCGTCGACCGGCCCAAGGGCGAGGAAGATCGCTATGTGGGCCTCAAGGCGGCCAACGGCGAAAACCTCACCTACCCGAGTTATGCGCGCAATAAGAAGGGCCTGTCGCTAGACATCCTGACGAAAGAGGATAACGGTGGGCGCAAAGTTTTCGAGGACCTTATAAAGGTCTCAGATGTCTTCCTTCATAATTTTAGTCCCGGAGCCGTGAAAGCGTTTAACCTTGGCTACGACGACGTCAAGGCCATCAAGCCCGACATCGTTTATGCAGGCGTTTCTTGTTACGGCTCCACAGGGCCCTACTCCGAGCGGGTGGGATTCGACCAAATCGCGCAATTCTTCTCGGGGGCGGCCGCCATGTCCGGGTTTCCCGAGAACCCGCCCACGCGCGCTGGACTGACCTGGGTAGATTTCAGCACCGCATTGTGTACGACGATCGGGATTCTCCTGGCGCTTCGGCACAAAGATGCGACCGGAGAGGGCCAGCAGGTGGATTGTGCGCTTTTGCAGACGGCCGTCAGCTTCACAGCTCCATTCATAGCCGAAGCAGAAATTCTTGGGCGGGAGCGTCCACGAATCGGAAACCGCACCCCGTACTACGGCCCGACGGATTTATACAAATGCACGGACGGCTACGTCTACATCGCGACGACCATGGAAGGCATGTGGCGGCGTCTCATGAAGATTATCGGGAAAGAAGAGTTTCTTGAAAATCCTAATTACGCGAAGGACTTGGACCGCTTCGAGCGGCGCGACGAAATCGATCCCTTTGTGGCCGAATGGATGGCGGCGCATTCCGTCAAGGAGGTCGAGAAGATAATGGACGAAAATAGGATTCCCGTCGGCCGCTACAATTCGACCGCCGAGGTCTCCTCCGACCCGCAGGTGCAGTACAGGCGTATGATCGAGTATTGCGATTTGGAACATCCCGGCCTAGAAAAAGTGCCGGTTTGCGGCATTCCGATTGGGCTCTCGAAGACACCCGGCGCCGTAGAAAGACGCGCGCCGAAATTGGGCGAACATACCGATTATTATCTGCGGGATGTCCTCGGTTACGACGATGAAACGATCACCAAGCTAACCGAATCCGGCGCCGTTAAATCGGCGACGCCCTAGTGTGTTGGTCCATAATTGACCCGACTAAGATTGTCATTGCGAGTCAGAACCCGCTTCGCGGGAAATTGGGATAAGAAAGGGG
>JAPYPO010000646.1 GCA_029937645.1 Candidatus Hydrogenedentota bacterium | reverse complement strand
TTTACAAGCCCCGAGTACAGGCGGATGAAGAGCCAGTTGGTGCGGCTCACGACGTTTCAGGAGTCCTGGATCCCCATCATCAAAGCGGGCGGATTCAAGCGCTTCGCGCTGTACGATCTCGTCGCCGACCCAAAGCAAACAACAGACATTTCCAGGCAACACCCCGAGATCACGGCGCGGCTAAAGGAAACCTTACTGGCTCTCCACAAGAGCGTCATGGCCGACGCCCCCGACTGGCAGCCACTCGATCGGAAAGAGTAAAGCCTGACATCGGAATATAGAGATGGGCAACGACCATAACGGCGAAGATTCAGGATGTGGCCGTTTACACGGTGGGGCACTCGATCATGCGGACTGCTAGGCGGCAGACGACTCCGCTCAGAAGATTGGGTCCCTGAAATAAATCTGGGAAGGCTGTTGGTGCTTGATCGTTTCCACTTTGGTGAATGTGCCGGAGGCTATCTCTAGCACCTGTTGCAGCAGCTTCTCTCCGGCTGACTCGATGGTGTCTTTGCCCTCGAGAAGCGTGCCCGAGTAGAAGTCGATGGAGGAAGAGGATCGGGAATAGGTGCCAGGGTTCGCCGTCGTCCACAGTAGCGGCGCGACGACGCCCGGACTCGCTCCCGCGCCACTTTTGCCACGGGCTGCTAGGGAACCGCGTAGGCGCTTTTTAGGCGGCCAAGCTCGGCCCGAAGTAGCTCGACCTGTGCGGCGTATTGGGGTTCGCCGTATCGGCTCAGCATCTCGTTGGGATCTTGTTCCAGGTCGTAGAACTCCCATTCATCGACGTTGTAGAAATGGATGAGTTTGTACCGGTTGGTGCGAACCCCTTCGTGGCGCGCTACGCCGTGGCCGCCTTTTTCGTAGTAGTGGTAATAAATGGAATCGCGCCAATCGGGAGCCGGCTCACCGCGCAACAGACCAAGGGCGCTGCGGCCGTGCATGTCGTCGGGCGGGGTGAGACCGGCGACCTCAAGAAAGGTTGGTGCGAAATCGATGTTCTGCGTGATTTCGGAAACTTTGCCGCCTGCGGGAATGACTCCCGGCCACCGCGCGACGAAGGGCATGCGCAGGGATTCTTCGTACATCCAGCGCTTGTCAAAAAAACCATGTTCGCCAAGGTAGAACCCTTGGTCGGAACTGTAGATCACGAGGGTATCTTCGGCAAGGCCAGCCCAGTCGAGATAGTCCAGAATGCGCCCGACATTTTCATCAACCGACGCTATGCAACGTAGGTAGTTCTTGATATACCGTTGGTACTTCCAACGAACCATGTCGTCGCCTTCGAGATTGGCCTCATAAAATGCTGCATTCTCCGGCGCAAATGCGGCATCCCATTGGCGATTTTGCTCGGGGGAGAGCCCTCGGCGAGAGGCTGTTCGGACGTCGTATTCGTTGTTCGGATCGGGGCGGTCGAGCTGCAAGTCGCCCACGAGTCGCATGTGGCGACCGATCATCATCGAGTTCTTTTTAATAGAACTTGTCCGCCCGTCAAAGTCGTCGAAGAGGCTGTCCGGCTCGGGGATGTGCTCCCCGTCGTACTTGTTCAGGTGTTTGAGATTGGGCATCCAGTTACGGTGCGGCGCTTTGAACTGACACATCAGCATGAAGGGCTTCTCGGAATCGCGCTCTTCTTGCAGCCACCGGATCGAGAGATCGGTCACAATATCGGTGTTGTAGCCATAGATCCGACGGCGCCCCTCAGGGGAGATGAAGGTTGGATTGTAGTAAGAGCCTTGGCCGGGAAGAACATCCCAATGATCAAAACCGGTCGGCTCGGATGTGAGATGCCATTTACCAATGACCGCCGTTTCGTATCCCCCCTGCTGAAGGAGTTTGGGAAACGTGCGTTGCGCGCCGTTGAACTCGTCGCGGTTTTTCAGGAAGCCGTTGGCGTGGCTGTGCAGGCCCGTGAGTATGGTGGCTCGGCTGGGACCGCAGATTGAGTTTCCGCACATGTTGTTGAGCAGGATGGTGCCTTCGCGTGCGATGCGGTCGATGTTGGGCGTCTCGTTTATGCGCGATCCGTAGGCCCCGATGGCGTTGACCGCGTGGTCGTCGCTAAAAATGAAGACGATGTTGGGCCTTGAGCTGGCGTCGAAGGCGAGCAAGGCTAACGCAAGGCAAAGCGTACCTCGAAATGTTTGAAACAGCTTTTGCGGACGTTGCACGGTTGACTCCCTCCATTAAGACGACATTTCCGATCCGAGATTACCCATATGGACCCGTCGGCGACCGGAGCCAATGAGATTGAAGCA
>JAPYPO010000080.1 GCA_029937645.1 Candidatus Hydrogenedentota bacterium | reverse complement strand
TTAAACGATGCCGGCGGATCTCAAGATGACTCTTCCAAATGGGAAATCCGGGTTTGAAGGATTGGACGACAATGCCGAAAGCTCGATCCATCGTGCCATCGGTTCCTAAGCATGAGGATTTCTGGAAAAATTCACACAATTATCACCATGGACTCTTTAAGACTTCCGACTCACAATGACAGGGATATGCTCGAATACCGCGCGCCTCACAACAACCTGTATCATGAGGCCGCTCGTAAGCCCGAATCTCTCACACAGAAGCGAGGTAGAAAAAATCGGTGGACTATAAAACTCTCGGCCGAACCGGCCTTCGCGCCAGTGTCGTCGGCCTCGGTTGCGGCGGACCCAGCAAGCTAGGAACAAAGCAAGACAAGAGCGAAGCCAATTCCATTCGTGTCGTGCGTGAGGCGCTCGGGGCGGGCATCAACATCCTCGACGCCGCGGAATCGTATGGAACGGAAGCCCTCGTAGGCAAGGCGTTGCGTGAGACGCGCCGGGAAGACGTAATCCTCTCAACCAAAAAGACTGCATGGGGCGACGCGCCTCTATCCAAAGAAGCCATTGCTGAGAGTCTGGAAGCAAGCCTGCAACGCCTCGGCACCGATTACATCGACATCTACCATTTGCACGCCGTCCAGCCGGATAGGTACCCGACCGTTCGGGACGAGGTCGTCCCCATTCTCTTGGACTTGAAGCAGCAAGGGAAGATTCGGTTTCTTGGGATCACGGAAATGTTTCATCTCGATTCCGGCCATGCGATGCTGGAACTGGCCCTGCAAGATGACTGCTGGGACGTGATGATGGTTGGGTTCAGCATCCTCAATCAAAGCGCGAGGAGCCGAGTCCTCGCCCAGACCGTCAAGAAGAACATTGGAACGCTGATCATGTTCGCCGTGCGGCGCGCGCTAAGTAACACCCTTCGCTTGCGCGAGACGCTGCGCGATCTTCAAAACCGTGGGCTAGTCGATCTCACAAAAGCCGATATCGACGATCCCCTGGGATTCCTAGTCCATGAAGGAGGCGCCACCAGCATGACCGATGCGGCCTACCGGTACTGCCGACATGAGCCGGGTGCCGACGTGATTCTATCAGGCACGGGGAACGTGGATCACCTCCACGCGAACATTGAATCATTGCTGCGCGAAGACCTGCCCAAGCCCGACCGAATCCGCCTAGAGACCCTCTTCGCGCGCGTAGACGACATATCGGGGGATTAAGGTCGAATTAACTCCTTGCTAAAAAACTCTCCCCGACAGCCAATCTACAGTCAGCCTGAGAAACTAACCAGCTAGTAACAGGGCTGTTCTTTGGTATAGGCCGAAACCGGCGCATTTACTCCGCCGTCGCTTATTTCTTTGCGACCGTCTTCTTCTTGGCTGCTGGTTTCTTGGCCGCTGGTTTCTTGGCGCCCGCCTTCTTTTTTGCAGCCGTCTTTTTCTTCACGGCGGCCTTCTTTTTCACGGTGGTTTTCTTGGCCGCGGAGTTTGTCCCGCTCTTTTTCTTTGCGGCCGTTTTTTTCTTCGCGGTCGTCTTCTTTTTTGCGGGGGTCTTTGCCTTTACGTTTTTTGCCGCCGCCTTGCGGCGCGCCGTCTTTGCTTTGGTCTTGCCGGTGGATTTTGCGGCTGGAGCCGGGACCGCCATATCTTCGTCGTCATCATTAAAATCAGACATAACGTCGGCGGCGCGGCGGAGGGCCTTACGCCATGAGGCGTCGGCATCCGGCTGCATGCTCAAGACGCCTTCGGAATCGGTGATGCTTAATTTTCCGACGCTCGAATGGGCGTCGAACCAATCGGCCACCGCACCGTAAACCTCGTCGCGTCCATTGGCGCCGAGGGCCACATCCGCATGACCATAATCCTGTTCGCAGCCGTTGGCTTTGGACAGCATAATCATTTTCTTGTCCTTCTTTGGAAGGGCCTCGAAAAAGATGCGGGCGTTGGCTTCTGGTATGAAACAATCGCTGACACCGTAGATGGACAGCAGGGGAATTTGCAGCGTCTTTAGTCCAGAAATGACGTCGGTGTGGTCGTCGTTTACGCGCAATTGGTGCTTTGCTGCGGCGAAGGACAGGGAATCGGCTACTTGGGGCGGCAAGATTTCAACCATGTTGTAGAACACGGACGCGTTGATGCCCTTGTGCACGTTCGACCAGTTGAAGGGTTTGATGGGCGTGTTCAGGCGGAGCAGCGGTATCAGAGGCGCAACGGCGCGGACCCAGAGTTCGCAGATTCCGGGCATGGTCTCGATCAACGAGAGCGGTATTTCCCAACGGCGGAGTTTGAGGTTGGCGAAACCGGGAGGTGCCGCGAGCGTTGCGCCGCTGGCGATGTGTTTGTCCCCATGCATCAACTCGTAGGCGTAGAGCAATACGCCGCCCATGGAATGGCCCACCCAGTGCACTTGACGAAATCCGGTGGTCTTTCGGATGAAGGCGATGGCTGCGGGCAGGTCGTACTGCAGGTAATCGTCGAGGGACACGTCGAAGCGGCTCTTGCCGAGGGGCGCTTGTGAACTTCGCGATCCCCGCAGGTCGATCACCCAGCAATCGTATCCGCGCTCTCGCAGCACATCGACGACCGAATCGCCTGCGGGCGAGGTCAGAGAAAACTGGTTGCCGAAGGCGCCCGGCACCACGAGAATCGGCTCGCCTTCGTCGCCCGCTGGTTTGTAGCGGGCGAGTTGCACTTGCCAGCGGTCGTCCGTTTCTATCCGATGCAGTTCATCGGCGCGCGGGTCTTCGGCCAGCGTGTAGGAAATAAACATCCAGTACAGGACCTTCACCAGGACCAGCACTACGAACGCCACGGCCATGGCTAAAACAACTGTTGTCATCAATGATCTCCTGGTGATTTGCCCCCGGTGGAAACGGAGAGATAGCCTTTAATGGCTTTCGCGAGTTCGATGGTCAGCCCTGGAACCTGCGCAATGTCGGAGACGGGCGATTGCCGTATTCTCGCAAGTGAGCCGAACAGGGTCAAGAGTTTCTTTGCGCGCGCGGGCCCAATGCCGGGCACATCGAGTAGCGGGGTACGCAGCGCGGCCGTTCGGCGCCGTTTGCGGTGATAGGTGATGGCGAAACGGTGGGCCTCGTCACGGACGCGGGCCAACAGGTGGACAATCGGCGAATTCTGCTGAAGGACAATGGGGTTCATGCGCCCCGGTCGAAAGAAGCGTTCCGGTGAATGGCCGCTTTCTTCGGTGCGCGACTTTGCGATGCTCGCGACATCCAGGTCTTCGATGCCCAAATCGGCGAATACGGCCGTGGCAACGTTTAACTGTCCTTTCCCGCCGTCGATGAGGACCAGCTCCGGCAAGTCGTTTTCTTCGATGGCGCGTTTGTAGCGGCGCATGAGGACTTCGCGCATCATGGCGAAGTCGTCTTGCCCTTCCACGTATTTGATGCTGTAGCGGCGGTAGCGGGCCTTGTTGGGCTCCGCCCCTTCAAAGACGACCATAGATCCGACGCTCTTGTCACCTTGATGGGTGGAAATGTCGAAGCATTCGATCCGGGCCGGTACACGCTGCAGCTTGAGTTTCTCGCGAATCTGATCGAGCAAGTCAGACTGGGCCTTCTCCGCCATGCGCTTTTCTTGGAAACTGGTCTTGGCGTTGCGTGAGGCCAACTCGACGAGGGCTTTCTTGTCGCCGCGTTGTGGGTGGAGTACGGCGACCTTTGCCCCGCGCTGTTCAGCCAGAATTTCGCCCAACGAATCGGCTTCTTCCAGAGGCAGCGGGATGAGGACCTCGGAGGGAATCACGGGGCCTTCGCTATAGTATTGAAGAAGAAAGGAGCCGAGGACTTCTTCCAGCGGCATTTCCCGCTGTTTGAACGAAAAGGATCGCCCGCCGACCATCTTGCCGCCGCGAAAGAACAGGATTTGGATCTCCGCGTACCGTGCCTGGGTGTAGAGGCCGAACACGTCCCGTTCCGCCGCGCCGGGCACGGCGACCATCCGCTGTTTTTCTAGCGTGCGGCGCAGGGCGTAGAGGCGGTCGCGAATGGCGGCAGCTTTCTCAAACTCGAGCGCTTCCGCATGTTCCTCGATTTGAGTGACGAAGAATTTTTTCAGTTCGTCGCTGCGGCCGTTCAATACCATGGCCACCTGCTGGACGATTTCGCCGTATTGCTCCGGATCCGTATAGCCAACGCAGGGCGCGACGCACTGCTTCATCTGATAGTAGATGCAGGGCCTCACGCGGTTTCGAAGGACATGGTCGGAGCAGGTGCGCAAGGGAAATACGCGCTGGATCTGGCGGACCGTTTCGCGAACCGATTGGGCGCTGGAGTAGGGTCCGAAGTAGAGGGCGCCGTCTTTCTTGTAACGGCGCACAACGGTGATACGCGGATAGGCCTCGCGCGGGTCGAGACGCAAGCTCAGGTAGGTTTTGTCGTCTTTAAGACGCACGTTGTAGCGTGGCTTGAATTGTTTGATCAGGCTGTTCTCGAGGAGCAGCGCCTCCTTCTCGTTGGCGGTAATCAGAAAATCGATGTGGGCGACGCGGCCCATGAGAAACTTGACGCTATACCGGCTGTCCTGTTCGTTGATATATTGCCGCACGCGGGACCGGAGATTTTTTGCCTTGCCGACATAGATGACCTTCCCCTTCTCGTCGGCCATGATGTAGCAACCGGAGGCGGTGGAAACATCGGCCAAGTCGAAGGAGGCGAGAAATTCTTCGGGGCTCTTCCGGGCAGAGGGCGCGCCCAATAAGGCCAAGCGGTCGCGGGGGATTTCTTCGATGCCTTCGGTCATAGCGGGTAGGATAGCAGAACCACGACCGAATCCCGGGCATTGCTGTGCTGAAATCGGCCCCGGTTTGGGGATGTCGCGGCGGGTACGCTATACTTGGCGATCATGCGGGGACCCTGGGGGCTACGGCCCATCCCCGCCGCTTCAATCACTTTTACGGAGAAAGAGAATGGCTTCAGGCAAGGCTCATAGAATCGCATGCATCGGCGCAGGAAATGTCGGCGCTTCCGCGGCGCAATATTGCGCCGAAATGGAATTGGGCGAAGTAATCCTCACGGATATCGTCGAAGGGTTTCCGCAAGGGAAAGCGCTGGATCTCACGCAGGCGGGCCCCATCCGCGGGTACGGTTCGGTCGTTAAGGGCACCAACGACTACGCGGATATCGCGGGAGCCGACGTGTGTATCGTTACGGCCGGTCTGGCGCGAAAGCCGGGCATGACGCGGCTGGATCTGCTGCAGAAAAACGGCGAAATTATTTCCGGAATTTGCGAGAATATCGCGAAGTATGCGCCGGATTCCGTCGTCATTATCGTAACGAATCCTTTGGATGTGATGGCGTACGTGGCATTCCAAAAACTTGGTTTTCCTGAACAGCGTGTCGTGGGAATGGCCGGTTGCCTGGACAGCGCGCGCCTTCGCGCGTTTGTGGCCATGGAACTCAATGTCAACATGAAAAATGTAGACACCATGGTGCTTGGCTCGCACGGCGATGATATGGTTCCGCTGCCTCAGTACACGACGGTTTCGGGCATCCCCATCACGAAGTTGATGCCCCAGGATCGCATTGACTCGCTAGTCGAGCGCACCCGCAAAGGCGGCGGCGAAATCGTGGCGCTTCTTAAGACTGGCAGCGCGTATTACGCCCCCGGCGCCAGCGCCGCGCGTATGGCCCAGGCTATCGTGCGGGACGAGAAGCAGTTGCTGCCTTGCTCGGCTCACATGACGGGTCAGTATGGCCTGAATGACGTGTATATCGGCGCGCCGGTTATCCTCGGAAAAGACGGCGTCGAAAATATTCTTGAACTTGAGCTATCCGATGACGAACGTTCGGCGTTGCACAACTCGGCGGGCGAAGTCCGCACGGGTATCGACGGCCTCAAAGAACTTGGCGTGCTAAGTTAAAGCATCCTCTCCCTCCGGGCCCTTTTCGGAGTTCGGGGGAGGAGTTTCGCCTGCGTGGTGCGCGTTCCTGGGTTATGCTCTTGCTACTGGTTCTGGCTATGTACTTGGTTCCGGCCATACACTTGGTTCCGGCCATACACTTGGTTCCGGCCATACACTTGGTTCAGGCTATGCTGAATGAGGGAGGTCCTAATGCACATGAGGCTATTTACACTCTTCCTGGGCGTCGCACTCGCCTCGCACGCTACCGCCGACACCGTCGGCCAGACCATCCGAGACGCGCGGATTACGGGCCGGGTCGAATCGGCTTTTCTGTTCAGTGAACATCTCAGCCCCTTCAACATCAACACGACCACTTCGGACGGCGTGGTGACCTTGACCGGCGGCGTACGTGACCAAGTCCAGAAGGACCTCGCCGGCGAAATCGCTGAATCGGTGGATGGGGTGATGGAAGTGCTGAATGGAATCATCGTCGTACCGACGGCCCCCGAGCGAGTTCGCACCCGCGACTGGCGGACGAAAATAAAAGACAAATCGACCAGCGCCTCGGTGCGTACGCGGCTTCTTTATCACAAGCAGTTCAAGGGATTGCGCATTAAGGTGCGCACGGTCAATGGCGTGGTCGCCCTTTCCGGGGTGGTGAGTTCTGAGGACCGGAGGAAACGCATCGGGAATATTGCGTACCAGACGAAGGGGGTCGAACGGGTGGAAAACCGGCTCACCGTGCGCCCCAAAGACTCGGTCGATCAGGTCCAGAATGTGGGACGTCAGTTCTCCGACGAGTGGGTCGAGAAGCGCGTAGAAACGGCCATCGCGTTGAACCGGCATCTCAGCATTCGGCGTGTCGATGTGGAAGTCGACGATGGTGTTTGCATCCTCACCGGAGGGGTCAATACGGAACCGGAAAAGAGGCTTGCGGGTTCCATCGCGGACAGCATTCAGGGCGTCCGAACGGTTCGCAACGACATTCATATTCGGAGCGACATGCTCAGCCAGCCGCAGGTACTCGAGATGATCGAGCCGGTCGAGCCCGGCATCGCGTCGGACCCGGCCTCTGAGGTATCGGCCCGCCCCTTGGAGCCTATCGAGGAACCGTAGGCAATTCCCATGCGAGCCCGGCTCGGATTACGGTTCGGGCTAGGAGAAACGGAGGCGATTCATGGATAGGCAATCGGCCATCTTGTTTGGCGTCTTGGCGGTTTTTTTCCTAGCGGCGATCTTAGCGGCTTCCCTCTTCGACGGGAAAAGCGCCGGGAGCAGTGGCCCGTCGGCCTCAGCCCCCGAGAAGCGCCTTCGCGCGAAGAAAGAGAATGTCAGGAAGAACGCACGCGCGATAACCAGTACGCGCAAGGAGGAGAAACCGAGTGGCTCCGGGGCCGCCGACCCCAGCGACCCCAGCGACCCGGTGGAAGTGTGGGGTAGCTTGACCCATCCGAAGGGCAAGAATAGCCCGAAGAATGAAGCGGAGCGCGTGGCCGCCAAGGCGCTAACGGCCCTCGATCCCGAGGAGGGAATCGAGACGATCCGGGCCAACTTGGATGCGCTCGAGGGAACGGAGGGCAGTTCGGAACTGTACGCCGTTCTCGGAACCTTGTACGCCCGCCTTCAGCCCCCGGACACCGACGCCATGAATGAGGCCTTTGAGGCGGGTCATGTTGCGGCTCCGACGGAAGCGCTTCGCGCCGATATTCAGTTCTATCATGCCCGCGCGCTCGTGGCTGCGGGACAGCACGAGTCGGCGCTTGCGGTTCTTGAGACTTCGACGGAAGCCGGAGAGAGCGCTCCAGGTCACCGCTTCGAAGCGGAGGTTATCAGGGGTATGGCGCTCGAAGCGACGGGAGACAAGGATGGCGCCGCGAAAGCCTATTCCGTCGCCATGGAGAAGGCCGTCGCAGATGGGGTTCCACCGCAGGGCGAGCAGGCGAACTCGTATCGCCAAGCGGGCCTCAAGCTCGCGCGCATCTACCGCGGCGCGGGCAAGAAGGCGGAGGCCGACCGCGTCGCCTCGGAGTTGAAGCACTGGCTCGCGCGGTAATGCGGTCTTAGGGTATCGAAAGAATGTACAGGTTTCCTGAACTCCGCAGGGTGATCAAATCCGCGCCGGTCTCCGGATTTGCCTTCTTCAGAATTTCGATTCCCGTAATTTCATCGGGAAAAGTCGCGTCGTAATCGGGCGCGCTCTTGAGTCCTTCGGCGTAACGCCAGACGCCAAATTTTGTTGGCCCGGTGCTCACTCCAATTTCCGAGGCACCATCGCCGTCGACGTCGAGAAAGCGGAAGTTTCTGACCGGGGCTCCCCATTCGCGTTTCAAGAACCAAGCCAGTGGCGCTCGAAATGTTAGCGATCCCGACGGCCTGGAATCGTGGCGATTTTTCCCGACGGCAAACAGATGCGCTGTGATCCGGACGGGCCAATCACGTTCTGAGGCGGCGCGTAGAAGCGCTTGAACCGATTTCCCGGGCCGGGGCGTGGACCACAGAACGATATCGGAGAACCCGTCGGCGTTGAGGTCAGGCGTTTTTCCGTCCGGCAGCACGAGCGTCCCCGCGTAACGCCTGCGCAGGGGCGATGACTCGGATTCCGCAGCGTTGCCCGCCATAGAAATGCGCAACAACGTGTCCGTAAATCCGGGCGGGTCGAAGGCGAAGAAGACCCTCGCCGGATTGTCGGCTTCGGTGTGCAATGAAAACCAAGGCCACGCGGGCAACGGGCGCAATGCGGCGTCGCGGGCTTGCAGCGGAGTCCCCGTCCGCGACCGGAAGAGCCTTGCCTCAGGCGCCTCGTGTCCCAGCGCTTGTGGAGTCGCGTTCGCGGTGCTGGTCAGCCGAAGTTCGAGCGTGCCGGGCTGCCCGGCCTGATTCGGCCGATACGCACGCGCGGAGAAAGAGGCTGCGGTAAATCCGCCGTCCAGCCCGTCATCCGCCCATGGATGGCGGGCGAAAAGATCTCCCAGCGGCGACCACAGTTCTAGGGCCTCGGCCGTCGGTAGCGCGAGCACGGCGGTATCCTCAACGCGAGTGACGATGACGCGGGGATAGGGGCGCGGCGAGGAGGCCCTTAAGACGGAGTTGAGTGAAAAGAGGACGGCATGGCTGGGTGGGGAATCTCCGCTGAATTCGAATCGGTGAATCTCCGTTCCCACGACGACGACGACTTCGGGAATACCATCGTCGTTCGTGTCGGAGACGTCCATGGCCGTTGCGCCGGGGGGTAGCGTGATCGTCGTCGGCGGGCTGTCCGGGCCGTTGCGATATAGTCGAAGGGTGTAGCCGTCCAGGATAACAATCATGGGCGACTCCGAAATTCCTTGCGTGAGAAATACGTGGGCGTCCGGATGGTCGAGGTGGATTTCGGCGACATTAAATGAGGCGCCCAGCGACAACGCGCCGACGCAGAGTATTAACGCGGCTTCTCGGATCCCTGTTAAGGTCATTGCGGCAATTCTTTGTTGAAGAAGATTCTACAAACCTCGGCGGAGCCTCCGCCACTGATTGCGGTACGATGCGTAGCCACGTCCGCTCGGCCATCCCCGTCGACGTCCGCTACGCTCCACGTCCACGCCCTGGGCACCGGGAGGAATTCATCCGGCATCGAGGAAAACCGGCTGCCCTGATTATAGTAAATAGCCAGCCGGTCGGAATCGTGGCGGAGAACGGAGTCCAATCGCCCGTCGGCGTTAAAATCCCCTGTTAGGTTGATCGAATGGCTGGCGTTGGCCACGTCTGCGGCGCCTTCTTCCAGCAACGAATTCCCTGGCAATCGAACCCGGAACGAATGCGTGATTGCCGCCTTCTCCGCGAAACTTCCGCTTGAAGTCTGGGGATAGACTTGAACCGTCTGCCGCAACGAATTTCCTTCCGGCTGACGCCTCAGCAGCATTTTCAGCCTCCCGCGATTAAACGCGACTGTTTCCGTAATTAAGTCAACGAGTCCGTCGCCATTCACATCGGCGAACATACAACGTGGAGAAAAGGAGCGAGTGCGCCGCCGCGTTACCGTCGCGCCCCGGTCAAGCGTTGCAACGGTATCGTGGATGGGCAGCGGAAGACCTGTGGCTTCGGAGTACGCCCACGTTCCTCCTGCAAAATCGACGATCCCGTCTGCGTTGAGGCGAACCGGCTGGAGATAGGGGGGGAGGGGTTCCGTTTCCCAGATATCGATGGGCTCTGCATAAAACCCGCTGTCCCCGCGAAGGGAAAGGGTGAAGGTTGTGACCTGGAAGCGGACGCGGCTATGTTGGATTAAGCTTCGGGTGACCATGTCAACACGGGGCCCATCGAAGAGGGTCAGGCAATTCATACGGACGGGCGCGAGTTCGATGCGGCGGCGCGACTCCGGCCAGAGCGCAGAAATCTCTCGAGGGATTTCGGCCGGCGGCGGTAGGATTGCGACGGGTGAATGTGCGGTTAGCCCGTCCTCGTCGAGTTTGTAGATGTGCAGCCCAGCGAAATGGGGAATGACGACCTCCGGATGATCGTCTTCGTCGAAATCGTGAAGGAAGGGGGCGAAGCGCAAACCCTCCGTCTCGGATTTCGGATCGGCCAGGTCGGGCCAGGTGGCGTCATGCGTGAAGAGATTGACCCATGCTCCGTCGCGCCACGCGTGAGCGGCGATTTGGCCCGTCGAACGAATGTAGAGGGTGCTTCCAAATAAGTCGCCGCGCACATCGCCGCTCGCGGGCGGCAGCGGGGATTTGGAATCGGTCAGGAAGCGGCCATCTTGCTGAAGGACAAGGCCATCGGTAAACAGGAGATCTTGTTCGCCGTTGCCATCAAAATCGGCCCGGAGACAATTGAACGCGGCCTGTCCTGTCAGTTGATTGGGCGCGCTGACGCGGAGTCCGGGGATGTCCTGTTCGGAAAACGCGGACACCATCACGAGGCCCGCAATGGTCAACGCGCTCATGCCCGAAGGTTTCTTCGGTTTAATACGAACGCGGCGAGCAGTGAGAACAGCGCAATCGAGGCCATGGATACGGCCGCCGTGTATTGGGCTGTGGGCGACCAGGCCGCGTCGAATCCATCGCAACGGCTTGCGAAGATTTCCCACGCAACATCGAGGTAGGAAGAAAAAATAAAGGCATTGATTCCGAGCCGGTGCTTGAACATCTCGACGAGAATACCCAGCCCCAACGCGACGGTGGCGCTGGACGTTGCGCTGCTGAAGCACACCGAGATGAAGAGGCTATAGGCCGATGCCGCCAGCAGGGGCAGCACGCTCAAGAGCAGCGCGTACGCGTAAGTCAGGCGCATCTCGCTGTCCGTATAAATTATCTCGCCGCCAAGTTCAATCCCGGAAAGGTTTCCGAAGGCGTAGGCCGTGCCCCATACGCATCCCGTGGTCAAGAGGGCCAAGCCGACCGCGTAGGTCATCCCCCAGAGCAATTTGGCCGCGAGGAACTCACGGCGGCGTATGGGGCGCACGAATACCATGCGCAGGGTCCCCGCCGAAATTTCGGACGAGATTAATCCCGAGCAATAGAGGATCACCATGGCCAGGCCTAGTACGTTTAAAGTCATCGGGGTCGCATACGCGATGAAGTCATAGCCGTGCGCCACGTACCCGCCTGAGCCTGCGCTAGACAAGGGCTCCAACATCGGACTCGCCGCAACGAGGAGGATCAGCAACAGGGGGCCCACGTAGGTGGACTTGAGGCGTCGCGCCTTCGCGATTTCGACGAAATACGCGCTGAGAATTCTGGCAATCACGAATTTAACGCCTTAAGAAAATATTCTTGCAAGGTGCGCCGACGCGGAAGCACACCGGTAATCTTGTAGCCGGCGCCAAGCAGAAAGGCGTTGAGGTGATGAGAATCTTTGTCGCGCAGCCGCACATACAGGCGCCCAGGTTTCGCCTCGACGGACTCCACCCACGCTTGCTCCTGAAGGCGCCGCGCCGCCGCTTCTGGCGCGTCAACGAGCACTTCGACATTCGCGGTATCGAAGGAGATTAGTGCGTCGGTCTTTGCGCTGCTGATCAGTTTTCCTTCGTTCATAATGCCGACGCGATCACAGAGGGATTCGACTTCCCGCATCAGGTGGGTGGATAGAATTATCGTGACGGCAGCCTCATCCGCAAGCCGCCGCAACAGGACGCGCATCTCATGAGCCTGTTCGATATCGAGCCCGTTGGTTGGCTCGTCGAGGATCAACAATTCCGGTTCGGTCAGAAAGGCCTGCGCCAAACCCAGCCGTTGCCGAAGCCCTGTCGATAGACGGCCGGCTTTCTGGTGGGCGGCGTGAAGGAGATCGACCCGGTGCAAGACGCGGTCGATGGTGACGTGTTTTCGGGCAAGACGGCACGAGATCTCCAGATTTTTTTCGACCGTAAGATGTTCGTAAAAGGTGGGCCGCTCGACGAGCACCCCGATGCGGGGAGCGATCTCTAAGAAATTTCGGCGCAGATCCCGTCCGAATATGCTGATACTCCCCGACGAAGGACGCATCAATCCGGCCAGCATATACAGGGTGGTCGATTTGCCTGCGCCATTCGGGCCCAGCAGCCCGAAGACCTCACCCGGCTCGATATCGAGCGTGAGATCGCGCACCGCCACCCGCCGTCCGAAACGCCGAGTAACGTTTTTGAAAGATATGCACGCAGCCATCTGCGGATACTACCATGTTCCGATCGGGAATGGGAGGGGAAACGGCGGTGGTCCCAGGGCAAACGCATCTAATTGTGCTATATCCTAGGATTTCCTGATCTAGGTGT
>JAPYPO010000645.1 GCA_029937645.1 Candidatus Hydrogenedentota bacterium | reverse complement strand
TGCTTCAATCTCATTGGCTCCGGTCGCCGACGGGTCCATATGGGTAATCTCGGTGTGATGGAGGCAACGCTATTTTGTGATTGCATGGAGTTATTTTGTGATTGCATGGAGCTATCTCGTGGTCGCATGCAGATGGAGCGCTGAGGAGGATTGATTGATGAAGTGTATTTCGCCTGTCACGGTGGGTCGCGCGTTTTTGTTGTTGCTTTTTACCGTGGCGGCTCCGATAGGGATGGCTCAGGATGCCACGTATGTGGGTTCGAATAGTTGTAAGATCTGTCACAATAAGGCGGCTGATGGCGCGCAATTTGACCAGTGGAAGGAGACGGGGCACTCTCGGGCTCTGGAAACGCTGAAGTCGGCTGCGTCGATCGAGATTGGTAAGAAGTTGGGCCTTTCGAAAGCGCCATCGGAAAGCGCTGCGTGTCTGGTGTGTCATGTGACGGCGTATGATGTGAAGGCGCTTGCGCCTCCTGCGAAGATTAAGGTAACGAATGGCGTGTCGTGTGAGGCGTGCCATGGGCCCAGTTCTGTCCATGTGTCTGCCGCGAAGCGGTTTCGCATTAAGAAAGACCCGAGTATTGATCTTACTTCTATGCGGGAGCGGCCCACGAAGGAAAATTGTTTGCGCTGTCACAATGAAAAGAGTGCGACGTGGGATCCGAAACGGTACACGCTGGAGGATGGGTCGACAGCGGGGTTCAGTTTTGAGTTGGCCTATCCAAAGGTTGAGCACCTGAAGCCCGCCAAGCCTGAAGAGTAGTTCGCAAGCCGCCGCGAAGATGGATTCTAAGGGAGAATGACCTATCGGCAAGTTTGCTCTGTTGCTCACCCGTAATTGGCTTACGATCACGGGAGCGAGTCTGGCGACGATGACGGCGGGCGGCATTCTGCTGCTTCTTGGCCTCCAGACTATCGGGCTGATTCAGCACGCCTATGTGGGCCTTGTAACTTTTGTTGCGCTTCCAGTCTTTTTCCTCTTGGGCTTGGCGCTTGTCCCTATTGGAATGATTCGTCCACCTCGAAACACGGACGGCGAGGCCAACAAGGATGGCGCGCATTTTCCGATTCTGGATTTCAATCGAAAGCAGACGCGCAGCACTTTTTCGATCGTCGCCCTGTTGAGCTTTGTCAACCTTGTGATTGTTGCCGTGGTGTCTTTTGAAGGGGTTCACTACACGGAATCGACTCAGTTTTGCGGCGCGGTCTGCCATACGCCGATGGAACCTCAATTTACGGCGCTCGATCTGTCGCTGCACGCGGATTTGGGATGTGTGGATTGCCATGTTGCGCCTGGGGTATCGGGGTTTGTCAGCGCGAAACTCTCTGGCCTTAATCAGTTGTGGGGCGTCGTGACGGATTCGTATGAACGGCCCATCCACGCGCCTCCGCACAAACTTCTTTCCTCTTCTAAGACTTGTGAGCAATGCCACAATCCTCTTCAAGATCAGGGGGACATGCTAAGGGTTATCCCGCGCTTTATGGAGGACGAGGAGAACTCGCGTGTTTACGATATCCTCCTCATGCATGTGGGCGGCGGAAACCCTGGCGGGAAAGGGATTCACGATGTTCATGCGAATCCCAATTTGGAGATAACGTTTCTCGCGCGCGACGCGTCTGCCGAAATCATTGATGTGGTTCGCGTCACGGATGACTCGGGAGAGACTGTTGAGTACCGGTTCGTCGATTCTGAATTGACCGACGCGGAAATCGAGAACACGGCATTTCGCACGATGGATTGCACGGATTGCCATAACCGGGTCGGGCATGATTTCCCCGATCCGGCGGTCACTCTTGACGCCCTGATGGCGAGCGGGGTTATCGACGAGACCCTGCCTTCGATCAAACGGGTCGCCTTGGCCGCGATCACCGATTCGGCTGATTCTGATGATCCTGGCGCGGCTATTGAAGATCGCATTCGTTCGTTCTTCGAGCGGGAACACGGTGAAGTTCTCGCGGAGCGGTTGCCTGTTGTCGAGACCGCTATCGAGGCGGCGCAGGATACCGCGAGTAAGATTATTTTCCCGGCGATGAAGGTAACCTGGAAGTCTTATCCCGACCGGAACGGGCACGTAGGCTCAAGCGGTTGCTACCGCTGCCATGATGAATCGCACGAGTCTCCGAGCGGGGCGATCATCGCGCAAGACTGCTCTACCTGCCACTCGGTGCTTGCGTGGGAAGAAGAGAACCCGGAGTTTTTGGAGCAGATCACGTTTTAACCCGGATTTCCCATTTGGAAGAGTCATCTTGAGATCCGCCGGCATCGAT
>JAPYPO010000079.1 GCA_029937645.1 Candidatus Hydrogenedentota bacterium | reverse complement strand
GCGTCCACCCAGCGTAACCGCGCCATCATCCGTGTTTGGCGCTCTTGCTGCTGATGAGGATAATTCCACCTTTGAACTTGCCCGGAACGATATACGGATAAAGAGCGTCGGGTCAGCGCCCGCGCCCCCCGTTTTTAGCGAAGGATTTCTGGGCCGGAACAGCGGCTCGACCCCTCCAGACACCAATGGCGCGGTGGGTCCGAATCACCTCGTTGTGGCGATGAATAGCGGAGTAACCATCCAAGATAAACTGGGCACCCAACTGAGTCACGTATCGTTGACTTCGTTTTGGTCACCCGTGCCCGGTGTATCGGATCGCTTCGACCCCAAGGTCATTTACGATCCGCTCGCGGGCCGATTCATCATGGTTGCCAATGCAAACCGCCGGTCCGCTAAGTCTGGTGTTCTCCTTGCTGTAAGCACAACAAGCGATCCGACCGGGGCGTGGCATCAATGGTTGTTCGACGCAGACTCCTCGAACACCAAGTGGGCCGATTTTCCCTACATTGGCATTACGCAGGACAAGATCACCTTTACGTCCAACATTTTTACGTTTAGCGATTCATTTGAAGGCTCGAATATTTGGGTGGCAGACAAATCTACGGCCCTCGATGGCGGGGCCATAACGACCAGCCTGTTCTTCAATTCGGGGAAGCCTGCCCCGGCCCCAGCGTTGACCTACGATGCCGGCGAAACAACGCAGTTTATGCTCACCACGTTCTTCCCAGACTTTGGGGGGAGCGGCTACCTTCAGATGTCGACCATTACCGGCACGGCCTCTTCGCCTGCATTTAGCCTCAGTACAAGCTATATACTTGGCACGAATTGGAACGGCACCTTCGTCAAGGCAAAGCAGGCTGGATCGACGCTCAAGATAAAAACGAACGATGATCGGATTCAAAATACCGTGCTCCGCAACGGGCGGCTCTGGGGCGTTCATACGGTGGCCCCCATTGGTCTCTCGGTCACGGCCGCGCAATGGTGGGAAGTCAATCCATTCACCTCCCTCACCGTTCAGTCCGGCCAGGTATTTGACACGGGTCCCCTTTTCTTTGTGTATTACCCATCCATCGCCGCCAACATGGACGACGAAGTTCTCATCGGGTTTTCCGGGTCTTCGGTTGATGTCTCCGTCGGATCATACTATGTCCAACGGAACGACTCGATGCCCTCGGGGACGACCGGGCCCATCATGGCCGTCAAAGAGCAAACGGGTCTTGTGATGAACAAGTCGCGTTGGGGTGACTACAGCGCGACCCATGTGGATCCGGTTGACGATACGACGATGTGGACGATTCAGCTTATCGCCGGAGCCGACAATAGGTACATTGCATGGTGGGGCAAGTTTGGTGGCGCGGGTACTAGCCCGGGGGACACGACCCAGCCCCAGGTGTCAGGCGCGTCGGTTCAAGATAGCGCCACGGTCCGTGTTACCTTTGACGAAGCCATGGCAGAAGATGCGGCGTTAATTACCCCATCGTTTTATCAGATTACTGGTGGAGCGCCTTCGCTTACACCAACCGCCGTGGCCAGGGTTGATGCGACGCGTGTCGATCTCACTGTCAACGAAATGGGAAACGGGGCTTCCTATTCGGTATCGGTGTTACAGGGACCTTCCGATCTTTCCGGGAACACCGTGAATTCCTCGAACAACAGCGCCTCGTTTATTGGGGCATCCCAAGCCCCGACGGTCGCGATGAGTTCCGCCAACCCAAGCTCGAACAACGACGACCCCAACTTGGTTACGGTTACCTTCAGCGAAGCCATCACAGGCTTTACGCTTTCGGATATCGACACGAGCGCGAACGCGACGGCCTCGAATCTCAGCGGGTCGGGATCGCTGTACACCTTCAATCTTGTTCCAAGTTCGGATGGCCTGCTGACCGCCGATATTGGCGCGAACGCTGTGGTAGATGCCACCTCGAATGGCAACAGCCCGGCCATTCAGTTCAGCCGCGCGTTCGACGGGACAGCGCCCGTGCCGAGCATGTCGTTTAACGGAGGCGCGCCGGGGCTGACAAATGTGGCCAGCCATGCCGTCACGCTTACCTTTGGCGAGACATCCGTAGTCACATTTAAGAAGGCAGACCTGATACTTTCCAACGCCACGGTCTCCGGGTATAAGAATGCCAACAATCCGACGTTTACCTTCAATCTCGTCGCCCTATCCAACGGCCCGGTAAGTGCTCGAATAGCGGCCGGAACCGTGGACGACGGCGTGGGCAATTCGAATACGGCCTCTGAGACGATATCGTATACCTTTGACGTCTCGGCGCCTGTGGTGTCTATGGCGTTTGACGACGGCAACCCTGGCTCGACGAGTACGACGACCCATCCGGTCACGGTCTCGTTCACGGGCGGCGCGGTCTCTGGCTTCACCGCAGGCGATATCCAAACCAGCGGAGGCTCCGTCAGCGGGTTTAATTCCAGCGCAAACCCAACGTTTACCTTCGATCTTGTCGCGTCCAGCGATGGCACCGTGAGCGCTTCGATTGCCGCGGGAGTGGCTACGGATAGCGTGGGAAATCTCAGCACAGGGTCCGCAGCGGTTTCGTTCTCGCTCGACAACACGCCCCCGGTTCCCACCGTATCATTCACCAATGGCAATCCCGGCTTGACCAATGACCCAACCCATGCGGTTACGGTCTCGTTTAACGAATCGACGCCCGTCAACTTTACGAAGGACGATCTGTCGTTGACGAACGCGACCGTCACCGGCTTCAATGCGGTCGCAAATCCCACGTTTACCTTTATATTGAACGGGACATCGGACGGGACGGCGGCGGTATCGGTGAACGCGGGCGCGATGACGGACGCGGTCGGCCTGGCGAATACCCAGTCCGATCAGGTCTCGTTCACATATGACAAGACAGCGCCCGCGTTATCCATGTCCTTCGATTCAGGCGCGCCGGGAATCACGGCAGTCGCCTCCCATGCCGTTACGGTTACGTTCAGCGGGGGCGAGACGGTCACCGGCTTTACGTCCAGCGATATTTCGACCACGAACGGCAACATCTCCGGTTTCAACGCGAGCGCCAACCCGACCTTCACCTTCAATTTGAATGCCCAGAGCGATGGCGTGGTGTCCGCATCCGTCGCCGTCGGCGCCGCGCAAGATGCGGCAGGCAACAGCAGCACCGGCACGAGTCAGCGCTCGTTCACCTACGACAGCACCGCGCCCGTGCCCACCCTATCCTTTAATTCCGGTGCCCCGGGCGCGACAAGCACCGCAGCCCACGCGGTGACCGTTACCTTTGGCGAAACCGAGGCCGTCTCCTTCATTCAGGGAGATCTTTCGCTGACCAACGCCACCGTCACCAATTTCAATGCCAGTTCCAATCCCACCTTCACGTTTACACTGACTGCGGTGGCCAACGGAACGGTGCGGGCGCTCATCAGCGGCGGGGCGATGGCAGACGGCGTCGGCAATGCCAACACAACCACCTCGCAGGTCGAATTCGAATACGACAACGTAGTGCCTGTTCCAAGCATGTCATTCGACAGCGGCGCTCCCGGCACCACGAACACGGCGATTCACGCGGTGACCGTCACCTTCGGCGAATCGGACCCGGTCAACTTCGTGCAAGGCGATATCTCGCTGACGAACGGAAGCATCTCCGGATTCAACGCGGCGTCCAATCCAACCTTCTCGTTCAATCTGAATGCCACATCCGACGGCGCGGTTTCCGCGAGCATCGGCGCGGGCGCAATGACGGACGGCGTTGGTTTGGCGAACACGGCTTCGGACCAGGTCTCCTTTACCTACGACGTTACGGCGCCCGTACCGGTCCTCTCGTTTGACGGGGGCGACCCGGGCACCACGAGCACGGCGACTCATGCGGTCACGCTCGTCTTCGGCGAAGCGGAGGCCGTCCTATTTAAGAAAGTCGGGATTACGCTTAACAACGGAATTATCTCGAATTTTGACAACGGTTCGAATCCCATCATCACCTTCGATATCACGGCTGCGTCAGACGGACCGGTTTCCGCCACCATTGCGGTGGGCGAGGTGACCGATAGCGTTGGCCTAACCAACTCGACGTCATCGCAAATCGAATTTGTGTTCGACAGCACGGTACCGGTTCCCGCGATGTCGTTCGACAGTGGGAATCCGGGCACGACCAACGTCCCGACCCACCCCGTAACCGTTACCTTCGGCGAAACCGATCCGGTCAATTTCTTAGAAGGGGACATCACCCTTGTAAACGCCAGCATTGAAGGAGGCAGCTTTAACGCCACCGCCAACCCGACCTTCACATTCAATCTGGTAGCGACGACCGCAGGTACAGCCTCCGCCGCGATCAATGCGGGCGTGATGACGGATGGCGTTGGCTTGGCGAACGTCGCCACGGCTACGGTCTTCTTTCCCTTCGACAACGACCGGCCCGAAATTGCCAGCATTACCACCAATGAATCCCGCCTCATCGGTGATTCGCCTATTCCCTTCGAGGTCATCTTCGAGGAGGCCGTTACAGGGTTTGATGTGGGCGATGTAGGTAAACCGGCAGGCACCATCGTATCGAACTTCACTACAGCCGATAACATCCTGTACACCTTCAGTTTGGTGCCATCGGTGGCCATCGAAACCCAATTGGTTACCATTGCGGCCGGTGTGGCCTCTGACGCGGCTGGGAACACCAATGAATTTGGCGACTCATTAAGTGTCGATTTCAGCACCACGCAGCCCACGGTTCAATTGAAATTCACGGCGACCGATCCTGGAATTACCTCGGCGGCGACGCACGGCGTAACCGTCACGTTTAATGAAACGGTAACTGACTTTGTCGAAGGCGACATATCCCTGGCGAATGCTTCGATTGCCGCCTCCAGCTTTGTGGATACGAATCCCACATTCACCTTCGACATCGTAGGTGCTTCCGATGGCGTGGTCAGCGCGTCGATCGCCAGCTCGGTAGCGACCGATGGGGACCTCAATGGCAACCTGCCGTCGAATACCCTGGCCTTCGAGCTGGATACGGTCCTGCCCGCGCCCTCGTTATCCTTTGATGGCGGCGCGCCCGGTGTAACGAGTGTCAACTCCCATGCGGTCACATTGACCTTCGGCGAGACGAATCCCGTTACCTTCTCTTCGGGCAGCATGGTCTTGACCAACGCGACCATCGCAAATTATGACGATTCAGCCAACCCGACCTTTACCTTTGGCCTCGTGGCGATCGGTGAAGGGGCCGTGGCGGTCGATATTCCAGCCACGGCGGTCACCGACATCGCTCTCAACTCCAATACGGCGACCGACAGTCTCGGCTTTACATTTGACTCGGTTCCGCCGGTCCCCGCGATGGCCTTTGATTCCGGCGATCCAGGCGATACGACGACCGATACACACGCCGTCACCGTCACCTTTGGCGAAACCGACCCGGTGACCTTCGTCGAGGGCGATGTCACGCTCGTCAACGCCACGATAGAAGCCGCCAGCTTCGACGCCGCCGCCAACCCGACGTTCACGTTCAATCTGGTGGCGACGGGCGAAGGCGAAGCATCGGCCACCATTGACGCGGCCAAAATGACGGACGCAGCCGGCCTCGCAAACTTGAGCCCCGCGACCGCCTCGTTTGTCTACGACATTACCGCGCCCGTTCCCGCGCTGACCTTTGTCGATGGCGCGCCCGGGATCACTGGCATCGCCGCCCACCGTGTCATGGCGATATTTGGCGAGGCGAATCCGGTGGCCTTTGCGGATACGAACATTGCCACGAGCAATGCGACCATCGAAAACTTTGACGGTTCGGGAAACCCCGTCTTCTTCTTCGATGTGGTCGCCGTGACCGACGGCCCCGCTACGGCCACGATCTCGGCGGGATCCATGAGTGATGCCGCAGGTCAAGCGAACGCGGCCAGCGACTCGGTTGCCTTCACCGCAGACCTGACGTCCCCCATACCGACGCTCACCTTCGATGGCGGCGATCCGGGTACGACCAATGCAGGCTCCCAGGCGATTACGGTTATGTTTGGGGAAACGAACCCGGTCACCTTTATTGAAAGCAACCTATCGCTCGTCAACGGTATCGTCGCGAATTTCAACGCCACGTCCAATCCGGTGTTCACATTTGATCTCGTCGCCACTACCGATGGCCTCGTCAGCGCATCTATAGAGGCGGGCACGATGTCGGACGGAGTTGGCAGGCCCAACGCCTCCTCAGCCGCTGCGTCGTTCGTCTACGACAACACGGCACCGCTGCCGGTAATGCTATTCGCGAGCGGCGCGCCGGGCGTGACAAATTCGCCGGCCCACAACGTCACCCTCTCCTTCGGCGAAGCCGCTGCCGTCGTATTTGCGGAAGGCGATTTGGTATTGAGCAACGCGACCGTGTCCGCCTTCGACGGCTCGGCCAACCCGGTATTTAGCTTCAACCTTACCGCCGTGGCCGATGGTGCCGTCAGCGCATCCGTGGCCGCCGGAACGGCCTTCGACTCCGTAGGACTCTCCAATACCGAAGCAGCGTCGGCCGGCTTTACCTACGACACCACGCCGCCCGTCGCGACACTGGCCTTTGATGGCGGTGACCCGGGTACGACCAACGTGGCGCAACAGCCCGTCACGCTGACATTCAGCGGCGGCGAGCCGGTCACTGAATTCGATGCATCCGATATTTTGGTCACAGCGGGTGCCATCGAATCCTTCGACTCCAGCGCGAATCCGGTGTTTACATTTGTATTGGCCGCCAGAGGCGAACAGGGCACGGTGTCGGCTTTCCTCGCCGCAGCGGTTGCCCAAGATGCCGCAGGCAACACGTCGGAAGGCTCGGCCGAACTCTCCTTTGAGTTCGACAGCGTACCGCCGCTTACGGCTATCGAGTTCACCGGAGGATCAACACCCGGCACGACCAACGTCGCAACCCAAAACGTTACGGTCACCTTTAGCGACGACGTGGGCGTTACCGCAGCTTCCTTGAACGAGGCCGGCGTCGCGGCAGCCAATGCAACCGTCTCCAACATGGATGGGACCGCAGCCCCGACGTTTACCTTCGATGTTACGGCGCTGGGCGATGGCGAAGTATCGATTTCCGTGCCCGTGGGTGCCGTGCAAGACGATGCAGGCAACGACAACGCCGCCTCGGGCCCGATTACATTCCTGTACGACAGCGTTGGCCCCGTCCCCGTGTTTACGAGCGAGTCCACCGACCCGACAAACGTCCAACCGATAAACGTCACGTTGACTTTTGACGAGCCCGTTCCCGGCTTCGCCGCTTCGGCAATCAACACCTCAAATGCCTCGGTGTTGGATTTCGCGTCGGACGGCTCGGGATTGGTATTCACATTCGTGCTTGAACCGACTGCCGAAGGGAGCATCAGCGCTTCGGTAAGCAGCGGCGCGGTATCCGACGGAGCAGGCAATCCAAACGCAGAGGCGGTGTTTACACGCCTCTTCACAGGCGACGAGCCCGCAGTGGTCCTTACTTCGACCTCCGGCGCGGTGACGAGCGATGCCGTCGTTTCGGTCACGGCGACATTTAGCGAGACCGTGACGGGTTTCACGGCGGATGATGTTATTGTAACCAACGCGGGAATCAGCAATTTCCTGGCCGTCAGCGGCAGGGTGTACACCTTCGACTTGACGCCGAATACCGAAGGCACGGTTACCGCGATGGTGCCGGCGGGCGCGGTTCAAGACGCGGTCAACAATTCGAACGTCGCGTCGCAATCGTTCGCGTTTACATTTGACGGCTCGGCGCCGACGCTTACACTTTCGTCGCCTGAACCGCCAACGACCGGCGCGATGGATATCGCCGTCAACGCCCAATTCAGCGAGCCCATCAGCGGCTTCACCCTGAGCGATATAACGGGCACGAACGCGACGGTCAGTGGTCTCACCATGACCTCCGACTCCGGCGATGCCTTCTCTTTCTTCCTTCACCCCTTGGCCACGGGGCCCGTTTCGGTAACCGTGCCGGCCGGATCGGTAACCGACGAAGCAGGAATCCCGAGCGCGAACACTGCCGAAATCTCTTTCGAGTCCGACCAGACCGCGCCCTTCGTGACACGAATTGACCGCCTCGATCCCACACCAAACAGTTTGTCCACCGTCTCCTTCGAGGTAGAATTCTCCGAGGCAGTAACTGGTATCGATGTGGAGCCGGAATTCACCGACTTCGTGCTGATAATCACGCCGGAGGGATCCCTTCCAGGAACCCAGATCACCTCGATTTCCGGCAGTGGAAACACCTACCAAGTCGCCGTGGCCGTCGGATTCGGCAGCGGATCGCTTCGCCTCGACTTGCTGGATGACGACTCGATTAAGGACGGCGTCGCCCAGCCTCTCGAAGCTGCGGACGGGAGTGCCGACGGTTCCTTCACAGGCCAAACCTACACAGCCGACCGCATCATACCAATGATTTCCGTCAGCGGCCCGAACATGCCGATAACGACAGCCGGACCCGTGGAATTCACCGTCACCTACAGCGACGTCGCCACGGCAACCCTGTCAGGTAGCGACATCGTAATCCTCGCGGAAGAAGCCGATATCCTCGACCGCTCAGGCGCAAGCGTGGATCCGGTCGCCACGGGAACTTACCTCGGCACAAAGGGGACATCCCCACCGCCCTTCATCAACGTGGGCGCTCCCGTGGGCACGGCTACCGTTTCGAACGGCTCAAACCCACTCGAAAAAGTGGTAACCGTTTCCGACATTTCGGGCGATGGCTTCCTCTCTATCCTTGTGCCGGGCACGACGGGCGCAACGGATGACGGGGCAAACCCGTTCGACGCAGTCAGCGAAGCGGTGGTCGTCGACAATACTGACCCCAGAATCAAAACCGTCGAAGTCGACGTGGACGAAGATGGATCATTCGACTTACCGCCCGATGGGATAGACCGCGTAGACGAACTGTTTACGCTAGTGGGCCCGGAATTTACCAACGAGAACTCGGCAGACTTCAACATCGTCCTCACGGAACTCGTGGACTTTACCGAGGCGTTGATTCAATTGACCGGATCCCTGAGCGGGGCCACAACGTTTACCCTGACGCAAGCGGATCCGAATGTGGCCGAATATATTGTGACTGCGACACCGAACGATCCCAATGCCGACGGCACCATCGGAATGACGATCAGTCCCTTTGCCGATGCCGCAGGCAATCCGTTCCCCGGCGCCTCGTCTCCGGGATCGTTCACCTTCGACAACACATCGCCGGCGATAGCGATCGTAGGCCCATCCGTTCCCGGCACGGTCAGCGGACCCGTCGACTACACAGTCACCTACTCCGACGCCATCGCGGTTGACCTGATTACATTGTCGCCCGGCACGGTCGAGCTTATCACGACGGGCACGGCCACCGCGGGGATCAGTATCATCACGACAAACGTTGAAATCGCGAACGAACGGGTCATCCGGCTCTCCAACGTTTCCGGCATCGGTACCCTCGCTGCCCGTATCAACGCAGGCACCGCCCAAGACACCGTGGGCAACGTCTCATCCGCCAGCGCGACCTCCGCCGTGGTGGAAATTGATAGCACGCCGCTGGTAGCCGGGATAAGCATGCCTTCCGTAAGCGCGACGATATCCGGCCCGGTGACGTACGACATCAGTTACAGCGGCGCCACCCAAGTCACGCTTAGCGCAGACGACATCACGCTAAATCGCAGCGGCTCGGCGAACGCGACGGTGCAGGTCCAAGGCTCGGGAGTCACCGCGCGGCAAGTGGTCCTGAGCAGCATTGCCGGTGAAGGCACCATCTCCATCTCCATCGATGGTGGCACAGCGGTGAATGCCGTCAACGGAACCCACGATCCCTTCGGGCCCAGCTTCTCGTTTGCGGTCGACAAGACAGGGCCCACCGTCGAGATCGCCGCGCCCTCCATGACCGCCACCGCGACTCAGCCGGTATTCTTTGGCGTAACCTTCTCTGGCGCGGACCAAGTCGGTTTCGGGTCTCAGGATGTGCTCCTGACCCAAGGAGGATCCGCCTCCGCAACTCCAATTGTCACGCGCGTAAACGAAACGCAGTTCAACGTGACCCTAGACAATATCTCCGGCGAAGGCACCTTGGCATTCTCCATCCCCGAAGGCGTGGCGTCCGATTCCGCCGGGAATCTGTCCGCGGCTTCCGGCGCATCGGCCACAGTCCTCGTGGACGGCACCATCCCGTCGGTCACCGTGCAGCAGGCCGCCACGCAAGCCGATCCGGCGCAAGAATTCCCCATTTTCTTCGATGTCAACTTCAGTGAACCCGTAACGGGATTCGGCCCGGAAGATGTGGAACTCGGCGGAACCTTCACGACAAGCCAGATTGATTTTACCGTATCCGGCTCCGGAAGCGCCTACAGCGTCAGCATCGACCAGATGCCCGATACGGGGGCGGTTGCCGTATTCGTCGCGGCAGGCGTCGCCACAGACCCGGCAGCCAATGCAAATACAGCTTATACAAGCACCGACAATATTGTGTTCTACACGCCGCCCCCATGTACGCTGACATCGGTTACCCTGACCGCGCCTGCGGACGGCAACACGATTTTGGTTCAAGTGGATGACAATAAACCGCCCACGCCCTACACGCTCGTAGCAGAGACGGATTGTCCCGACGATACTCTTGAGGTGGCCTTCTATATAGACGGCGTCCTCCTCGGCACGGCCGCGGAGCCGACGTACACCTACTACATCGACAACCTCAAGCCTTTTGGAAAAGGTGAACACATCGTCACCGCTGTGGCAACCAGCCTGACCGGCGGCAAGGCCACCGTAGAAGATTCCCTGACTATGACCCTCGTGGGGTCGAGAGCGAGGACGAATACCAGCCCTGGACCCGCCACCAGTTCGGACGAACCCCGCACGGGCGGCAAGGGGCAGTTTGATAGTGGAGATGGTAAAGCCGAGGGCGAAATCCCAGTGACCCTCTCGTTCCCGAGCACCGACGACCCGAATGTACAAGTAACCGTGTCCGCCTCTCGGAGCCTGCTCGAAGAGGGCGAAACGGGCACGCTTATCGTACTTCTCGGCCAGAGCACCGGAGCGGTAATCGGACCCGACGAAGCGGATCAATTGGCCAGGGAGCCGAGCCAAGGGCTCGTCACCGGCGGCGAATACGTGGAAGTCAGCATCATCATCAGTACCGATGATGGCGAGACGTTCCAGGAAATTCCAGACGAGCGCTTGCTAGACAACCCTGTACAGTTCATCATCGAAGGCATCAATGTCGCAAACGGCGGATTCGAGCAACTCTACTCTCACCCCACCCGGGTCGGCGATCGCGTCTCGGACACCGAGTTTGATGGAATTGATGTGTTTGCCGAATCCGGAAGTTGGACGACGGATCATGTGCAAAACCTTGTGGTCACCGAGGGCGCCATGCATGCCGAATTAATCGGCTTGTCCATCTTCGCGCCCTTCAAGGCCGAAGCGGGCTCCGGAGGGAAAATCTCCGTAAACCCAACAACATTCGATTTCGGAAGCGTTGAGGTTGGCTCAAGCGCCGAGCGCAACTTTACCGTGTCGAACAGCGGGGCCGCCACCCTCACGGGCGTGGTCACGGTATCCGCGCCCTTCGAAGCCGTGTCGGGAGTCGCCTACTTGCTCGATCCGTCTGAATCCGCAATAGTCAGTATCCGCTTTACCCCGACAGCCGCAGTGGGCTCAAGCGATATGGCCGAGTTCTCCGGCGGCGGTGGCGCCTCATCGTTCTTGACTGGCCAGGGACAAACCGACGTCCCACCACCGGGCCAAGTAGGCTGCTCAAGCATGGGCATTAATGCCCCATTCGCCAACTACATGGGCGACCTCTTCTTGCTGGTGCTGGCCACAGTATGGCTCGCTGCCTATGGCCGTCGCAGTAGAAAACCGGTGAGATATCCGGGCTAGCCCCACAATCCGATTAGAAATTCACGCGACCCGAGGCCCGCGATCACACCGTTCGCGGGCCTCGCCGCATTTTTACCAAACATCCGCGCAAGATTTCGTCCAGCCCTTCGCTCCTCGGGGCTCAATGGTCTGGTGTCAAGACCGTGTGCTAACATGAGAGCGTTTGCCCGACCTTCTGTTCTTCACACGATTCGCGAATAAAGGGATTGAATACCAATGGACCTAAATTTTACCGACGCGGAAGAAGATTTTCGCTTGGAAGCCCGAGAGTGGATCGCCGAGAATTTACCCGATTCATTCAACGGAGGCCGGGGGCGTAGCAACCGGGCCGAGCGGGATAAGTGGTACAAGGCTCTCGCCGCGCGCGGCTGGCTTTGTCAATCGTGGCCCAAGGAATACGGCGGGACCGGTTGGAGCCTTGCAAAGCAATTTATTTTCCAAGAAGAGTCCAGCAACGCAGGCGCGCCCCCCGGCGATGGAGGCGTCTCCATGTTCGGGCCCATGCTCATCGAGTACGGCACGGAAGCGCAGAAGCAACGATACCTCCCGAAAATCGCCGCGGCCGAAGAAATGTGGTGCCAGGGATACTCGGAACCCAACGCGGGATCCGATTTGGCCAGCCTCGCGTTGCGCGCCGAGCGTGAAGGCGACAACTACATCCTCAACGGCCAAAAAATCTGGACGAGTGGCGCGGGCGAAAGCGATATGATTTTCATCTTGGCGCGGACCGATGTGACCGCCAAGAAAAAGCAAGCGGGCATCTCGTTCTTGGTTTCTCCTATTGAGTCAATGGCCCCATTCGCGATCATGGAGGAAGTTACCGCGCCCACGACTACCGCG
>JAPYPO010000644.1 GCA_029937645.1 Candidatus Hydrogenedentota bacterium | reverse complement strand
ATACAAGATAGGCTTCGCCGCTGTTGCCCTCTGGCGTGCCATTCGGCGCACCGATGAGGACGTCCATGAGCCCGTCGCCGTTGATGTCGCCCGCGCCAGCCACCGAGCCCACGGTCTGGTCGCCAAGGTCGATTCCCTGTAGAAGCAGGCCACCGACGGTGCCGCCGGTATCCCCGGCGTCAACATCGGGGTCAAAGGAATCGCTTCCCAACAGGAGGTAGTGTCGGCCCCAATGCGGTTCCACGCCGCCTCCCAGGGCGGAGCCATCGAAGGTGGGCGCGCTGGCGATGAAATCGTCAATTGAGTCGCCGTTTACATCGCCCAAGCCGGCCAAGCCTTTTCCATATCCGCCTCCCTCGCCCGTAATCCGCATGCCGGGCAGTTTGCCCGTGAAACGCGAGAAGGACTCGGGGATAAGAGGCGATTGGCTAAGGGACTCAGATAGCTTTCCGGTCGGGGGCATATCCGTGGTGAAGACCAGTGTGGCGTCGAGGGAGTCGTCGGCAACGTCATCACTTAGCCTCGCCAAATCGATAATGTTGGGCGTCAACGGGGTTAAAGGGGTATCGACGTAGTCAACGTGCCCGAATATCACATAGGTCCCCCCAAGCAGATCTGGGGCGGCGAAGGTGCCGAACTTCGCGGCAGGCGCGCCAATAGCGACATCGTCGATGCCGTCGCCGTTTACGTCGCCGATACCCGAGACGATCTCGCCGAATCCCGTCGCGCCGAGAGACTGTGTAGCGGCGGAACTGTCAGCCGTATCGTCAGGATCTTCGCCCAATAGAGTAAAGCCGGCGGGCATAGCAAGCGATTTCAGGTTAAGTAGGCCACCGGTGCCAAGGCGGGCGTTGGCGCCAAATACGATGTAGGCCGCGCCGAAGCCTTGATTGGCCCCAGCCGCGCCGATGATGATATCCATGAATCCGTCTGAGTTCATGTCGCCCGCGCTGGATATGGACGCCGCTGCGGCATCGGTGGGGTCGCCCCCTCTAATGTTCAATCCGTCGACCGTCGCGCCGAGGTTGGTGTCACCGATAGCATTGGACGACACGACCGGCGGGAGAATGGAGGAGCCGTACACGATGTATGCGCCGCCGCGCAGATCGGCGGCCTGGTATCCGATAGCGAAATCGTTCTTACCGTCGCCGTCCAAATCGCCGAGGCCGGAGGCGCTGACCCCCAGGCGTTCGCTGGCAGTAGTCCCCTTGAACAGCACCCCATCGATGCCTTCCAACGCATCGTCGCCGAACTCGACCTCGGCTTCGGCGCTGTCGATAAGGCGGGCGGCTATATCAGCGACAGCGGATGAGCCGCCGTAGAACAGGAAGACTTTACCCACGCTGGATATCGTATTGGCGTTCGCATCGACATCGTTCGCATTGGGGGCGGCGATGAGGAAATCCTCCGAGCCGTCGCCGTTTACGTCGCCTACGCCTGTGACAACCGCGCCGGCGGAGGCCCCGTCGAGACCGGGACTCGCGGCGCTCAGGTGGAATCCATCCGGGGCGCGTGACGCGTAAGGCAAATCGCCGGTCCATCGGGTCGAGGAGGGAGGTGGAGGCGTAGCAATGGCCATGGAAGAGACCGCAGGTTCGTCGGTAAACCGTTTTACCCCGACGCCGCCGTCGTCTTCCAGGTCGACTTCCAGCAGGACCCACTTGCCGCCATCATCGGTGAGGTAGGCCTTGAGAAAGAGTTCGCCTGTGGCATCGTCGAAGTCCGCATCCCAGAGATCTATTTTGCTCGTGTTCATCGGCGTCACGTCTGTCAGAACGCCGATGGTTTTGAAGGTCCACTCGCCCGGAATCAGGCTATGGAGGGTTACGGACGTGGTGACTGCGTCGTCCACTTCGAATACGTACACGCGGCCCGTGGTGGGATGCACGGCGATGGCCGGGATGTGATCGCGCGTCGCATCGTCGCCATCGATGTTGACCAATTCCGCCATGCTGGTGCTGCCGGTATCCATCGTGATCGTATGGATGCCGCCCACGGTGTTTGTTGCGTACCCGATGCCGTTCGTGTGATCCCATGCGAGGCCGGTCCAGAATTCGCCGAAGGCAATGGGGGCGGCGAGTGCGGGCTCATCGATGATGATCTCGATATTGTCGACGAACCAGCCGGCAAAGTCATTGTAGAGGTGGTCGATACTGTCAAAGGTGAAGCGGAACAGAATCGTCTTTCCTAGGAGGCCCGCGATGGGCGTGGTGTTCGTGACCGTGATGACTTCCGGGCCCCAGACCAGGCTTTGAGTTCCTTTGTTGAAGGC
>JAPYPO010000643.1 GCA_029937645.1 Candidatus Hydrogenedentota bacterium | reverse complement strand
CGCCAATACCGTTGCCGTCGTGGTGCCGTCGCCCGCGACGTCGGAAGTCTTCGATGCGACTTCCTTCACCATCTGCGCGCCCATGTTTTCGTATTTATCTTCCAGTTCGATTTCCTTGGCCACGGTCACACCATCTTTGGTCACCGTGGGAGCGCCCCACTTCTTGTCGAGGACGACGTTGCGTCCCTTCGGACCCAAGGTGGCCTTGACGGCCCGGCTCAGCTTCTGGACACCGGCGAGCACGCCCCTACGGGCATCTTCACCAAACTCAAGCTGTTTCGCACCCATGTTAATTTCACCTCCAAATGTTGAAGTTGTACGATTTAGGTTTTCAGAGCCTATTCAATGATCGCGGGGCCCTATTCAATGATCGCAAGAACCTCGTCCTCGCGCATGATGATGTGCTCGACACCGTCGATCTTGACCTCGGTGCCCGTGTATTTGCCCATGAGGATGAGGTCGCCCTTCTTGACCTCAAGCGCCACGCGCTTCCCATTGTCATCGATGCGGCCGGAGCCAACGGCGACGACTTTACCTTCTTGAGGCTTCTCTTTGGCCGTGTCCGGGATGATGATTCCACCCTTAACGGTTTCCGAGGCGTCTTCGCGCTTTACGAGAATCCGGTCTGCAAGCGGACGAACTTTCATTTTGGTTCTCCCTTTCTAAGTACAGTGGTTTGTTCCGTGATTCGAGGAACGCACGCAGGGTAGAATCCCTGCCATACGGTCTACTTCTAAAGTATCCGGCCAAATGAGAGCCGCTCCAGGCTCGATTTCCGCCAGCATCCCGCCTACGGCGGCGGGACATAGAGGCAATAAGTTTAACAAGATAAGGAGTTGATGTCAACATACATAACCTTCTAAAAATAAACAGGTTACAGGGTTCTGTTATCACTCGGCCATATCGAGTGCTAGAATCGGAGCCGTTTTGTCGAAGCCATTCTTCCATAAACTCGCCGCCCTTTTTGCCACAGAGGGCACAGAGCACACAGAGAAACGCTCCCTGTTGATTAGAAAGAAGTGCTGGACGGTGACGGTATTGTAGTTGGTGTTGGTCGATGCCGTTCGGTGGAACGAGTCTTACTTGTTTTCTCTGTGCCCTCTGTGGCAAAAAATCGTGCGATGAACAGCTTGGTAAGATAGCAGTTTGTAAGGGACCGCCGGAGGGTGGTAGCATCCCTCGCTCTCTTTCAAGGCGGCCGTGCAAGGACTCAAGCGGTTAGCCCCGGACTTCGCAACACAACCAAGTTGAGCACGGAGTATTTTATGGCAGGCGGCTTCTTAGGAAAACTGCGGGATCGGCTCGGCAAGACGCGGGGTCAACTCGTTGAAAATGTTTTAAAGGTCTTCGGAGGCCACAGTGTCGTCAACGATGAAGTGTTCGAGGAACTCGAAGAAACCCTCATCCAGGCCGACCTCGGCGTCGAGACGACCCTAAGCATCATCGAGGACATGCGCCGGCGCGCGAAGGAAAAAGGCATTAACGAGCCCGTAGCGCTCATGGAGATCCTCAAAGATGAGCTGACTTCCATCTTGGAGAAGGGTGATCACTCACTCGCATGGGCCTGCGACGATGCGGTGCATGTGACCCTCATTGCCGGGGTAAACGGTTCGGGTAAAACGACCACCGTCGGCAAAGTAGCTGCACGCCTCAAGGCCGAGGGAAAGAGCGTTCTGCTCGGCGCTGCGGATACCTTTCGAGCGGCCGCGGCGGATCAATTGACGGTGTGGAGCGAGCGGGTTGGAGTGCCCATCGTGAAACATCAAGAAGGCGCCGACCCGGCGGCGGTCGCGTTCGACGCGACGGACGCCGCCATATCCCGCGATGTGGATTGCCTGCTCATCGATACCGCGGGCCGGTTGCATACCAAGGTCAACCTCATGGAAGAAATCAAAAAAGTCCAGCGCGTCGTGGCGAAACGCCTACCCAACGCCCCGCACGAAATACTCCTGGTCCTCGACGCCACCACGGGCCAAAACGGCCTGCAGCAGGCCACTCAGTTTGCCGAAGCCCTCGGCGTAACGGGGATTGTCCTCACCAAACTGGACGGGACCGCGAAAGGTGGAATCGCGGTGGCCATTCAGCAGCAGCTGGACATACCCATCAAGTTGATTGGCGTCGGCGAAGGCGTAGACGACCTCCAGCCCTTCCAGGCACGCGAGTTTGTAGAAGCCCTATTCGGAGAGTAAAAAAACCTCTGGGTGTGTGCCTCTTGATTTTAGCCGACATTTCCCATATGCACCCGCTCGCGGCCATCGCGAGCAGGTTTCAA
>JAPYPO010000642.1 GCA_029937645.1 Candidatus Hydrogenedentota bacterium | reverse complement strand
GACATGCCGCCGCGCGACCCAAACGAAAAATCATCGCCCATTCGGTCGTCTTGCAGTTGATAAGTGCGGGCCGTGTACACCTGGTTCGTTGGGCGCGCAGATATATCACCAAGCGCGAGACGGCTGATTTTCGACGCGGCCGACATATAACGTCCCACCATCATCGGAGTCAGGCTCAGCGAATCCGCGATATTGTCGAAGCCAAAATCCGCGCCGTCGGCCGAGATGAGCATGCTGGCATCGATTTCCAGCGCCAAGAGATCGCGAATCGCGTTGGTGTATTCCGTGCGATTGAGCCGATGAACGCCGGGGCGGCCCGGATTAGGGGTTGCCGTTGCGACGCCATCAAGGGTCGTTACCAAATGGGAGAGCAACGCGTTGCGCGCTCCTTTGGAAGGCTGCGGTTGATCGGCAGGCGGCATCTCTTCCACCGTTAGCTTATGGATGACCTTTTCCCAGAGGGCGCCATTATCCGCTACCTCCGCGAGGTCAACGTTATCCAGCCGGAATTGTGCCATGAACGTTTTTTCGTTATGACACGTAACGCAGTAGCGATCAACCAGACGCTGCAACGGAGCGGTAGATGCGACCGGTTTACCAGGGGCCACTGCTTCTGCTGACGCGTACTGCATCCCTCCGACGTACAGCGAAAGAGACAGAGCCAACACCAACCCAACAGGCGTGACGATTGATGTTGATAAGGTTCTCAGCATTTGACACCTAATTACGGTTGTAGATCTAAGTCTAACGAAATCTTGAAACGTCTTCCGTGCCCGACATTCCCAAAATATCCGGCCTTCACAACCCAGAACGCTGTAGCCGACCACCCTGAAGCGGACATTACTAGAACCGTTCTCTCGTCGGAAGCCAACAGAGAAATCCAGGCAGCTATTACCGAACCAAAACCTATTTCTATTTACTCTAGACTACTTTATTTACTATAGACCAACGATCGCCCATAAGCAAGACAAATTACCAAAACCCCAAATGGAACAAACCCGATCGACATCGGGTTAACACCAATAGTTGAGATGTTGTTTCGCGCCTTTTTACGCTGCTTTTTGCCGTTTTCAGTGAAAAATAGTCGGCCCAGTTCGAGGCAGAAATGGCTCGCAAGCCTATATTCATAGACGCCAAAACTGATTAGAATACACATGAATGCGTGCAAGAAACCTATAGCCTCCCTCCCGGAGAGACAAACGAGCAAGGTTTTCAGGCTCCGCCCTTGAAATCCCAGGCCGTTACCGATCATAATTTACCCTATATATCCCAGTCGTTCTTTCGCACACGGCGCGACCGGGCTTGGAATCCAATCGACCGGAGATCAAATATGACGCGACTCGTTAACACCAAGAAACAGGCCCTATGGATGGCCCTTTCGTTATTCTTGGTTACGACATTCAATGCAGCCACCGGCGAACCCTTGCTAATTGCGGCGGTCAAAGCCCAAGATAAGGATGCCGCCCGCGAGCTAATCGAGCGCAACGTGGACGTCAATGAGCCTCAGCTTGACGGAGCCACAGCGCTTCACTGGGCCGTACACCGCGACGACCTCGATACCGCGACGCTCCTCATCGAAGCCGGCGCAAACGTAAAGGCAACCAACGACCTAGGCGTCATGCCCCTTTCGTTAGCCTGCACAAACCGGAACACGGCCATGACTGAGGCCCTTCTCAAAGCCGGAGCCGATCCCAACGCGACCCTGCTGACCGGCGAAACCGTGCTGATGACCGCCGCCCACACCGGCGATTTGGACACCGTTGATGTCTTGCTGAAATACGGCGCAAACGTCAACACAAAGGAGCCCATACGGCAGCAGACCGCACTGATGTGGGCCATCGGGAAAAATCACATCGAAATCGTCCGAAAACTAGTCAAACAGGGCGCCGATGTTCACGCCGAGACAACACTTGGATTCACCCCATTGTTCTTCGCCGTCCGCGCAGGCAATTGGGAAGCGGCCAAAATGTTCCTCGATGCAGGGGCCGATCCCAGCGCGATATCAGAAGACGAATATGCGCTGAGCGTGTTGCATATAGCAGTCCATCGGGGGCACGGAGACGTTGCAGCCCTGTTGCTCGACCGTGGCGCCGACCCGAATTACGATGCCCCAGGCTACACAGCCTTGCATTGGGCAGTGGGGACTTGGGAAACGGAATTGAGCGGAATCAACGGCATGACCGCGCCAAAAGGCCACGAGTGGGACAGTATGAGCGGCGTCCAAGAAGGTAAATTCGAACTCGTGAAAGCGCTCCTCGATCACGGTGCCAACCCCAACGC
>JAPYPO010000641.1 GCA_029937645.1 Candidatus Hydrogenedentota bacterium | reverse complement strand
GTTGTACTCTTTGACGACCGATTCGAGCGCTAGGAATTCTTCTTTGTGCTTAATCAGTAGGGTGGTGGCCGCATTGACGTCGCTGTGTGCCGAAAAGTAGGTGAGGACGATCATCGCCAACACCGCGACAAAGGCGATGGCTCCGCCGATATAGGGCAGGGGCGTGCGCTTAATGGGCCGCAATTCATAGGGGAGTAAGTTGATGGTTATCATAGGTCAGCGGCTCCCCTGGCGGCGAGCCCGACGGCCACCATAAATTGGGCCGGGTGTTGCTCGAATTCGACTGCGACATTGCCGGACACGCCGAGCGAACCGGAAGTGGGATTGGCGACTTCCACATTTTCGACGCCGAGGTCGTCCATGAAGGCGTCGCGCAATACGGGTAGGTGCGCGACTCCGCCACTGAGGATAATCCGGTCTACCGGGCGCTCGTATAGTTGGTGCTCGTAGTAGTCGAAGGAACGCCTGACCTCGGAGATGAGGCGGGTAATAGGCATGGCAAGGATTTCGGCCATGGAGGCATCGGCTCCGCCGCTCATGGACATGGAAATATCGCCCATTCCGAATTCGTTCGAGGCGGGCTCTTCAGGTTCTGGATCGCCACCGAGGGCGTCGATTTCTCCGTCGAGCGGATCGAGCAGGGAGCCCAGTTCGTCGCCGCCTCCTCCGCTATCAGCGAAAGGGTCGGGGGCAGCGGCAGGCTCGGGCGCGACCGGTTCGGGCTCTGCTGGGCCTTTGGCAAGTTCTTCTTCGGCGTTGTAAAGCATCCGTTCGGCTTCGTCGTAGTCACAACGTCGGCTCTTGGCGATCGCTTGGATAAGTTCGCGTGCGCCCCAACTTACGTCGCGAATGAAGTTTGATATTCCGTCTCGGGTGAAGTGGATCGATACGGACGATGCTCCAATGTTGACGAGGGCGACGGTTTCGCCGACTTGTAGAAAATCGCATCCTTCGGCCGCGTCGGCCAGGGCGAGGGAATCGACGCTGAGTACGCCGTATTGAATGCCGGCCTCGTCGGCGATTTGAACGCGGGAATCAATCACTTCGTGTTTCGCCGCGACGAGTAAGACCTTAAGTTGCTTGTCGTCGTCTTCCCCTTCTTCCTCCAGGAGCGACCAGTCTAGGAATACTTCGGCTAGATCGTAGGGGATATTCTGGCCCGCTTCCGCTTCGATGGCCTCGTCAATCTGGTTAAGCGCCATGTTGCGGAGGCGTGGGTACCGGATGACGACGGTCTGGCCGGGCAGGGCACCGCAGATGAGGCACTGGGCGACGGGCATCGTCCGCAGCGCTTCGTTGAGGGCGCTGCTGTGGGCGGCCACGGGATCGACGTTGACTTGATTGCGGTCAACGAGGGCATAGCCCACATCGTCGATCTGCAAGCCAACCCCACTCCGAGACATTTGCACAGCCTTTACTGAGTGGGATCCGATGTCCAGACCAATAATTTTTGTCGGTTTGGTAAAACGCAAGGGAACTCAACTCCAAGATGGTTCGTCCTGGCCTAGCGCGATGGCTTCCGAGCCTGCGCGACGGTCAGCTAAGTTTCGTGCCTCCCCAACATTTCCCCTCCACGTCGGCCGGGAAACTTTGACGGGTCAAGGCTATCAGAAATATTAGTACGTGTCAACACTTAATCATTTCTAAATTGCATTTTTTTCAATTGTGCCACCTACAGACATTCCGGTCTATGGGGGACCGGAACCATCGCCTATGAAATTGAATAGTCAGGGCTTAGCCCATTCGATCGGGCCAAATACCTGGTGTTTTTTGTGCTGACATTGCCGGTATTAATTTATTGACAAAAATTATGCTTACTGTAAATCTTGGCGTATTGCTCACCACGACTAATATACGCAATTTGCGGCTGGTTGTCAACAATTAATTTTCATTAAAAAAAAGGGCGGGCAAAATACCCGCCCTTCTTCATTGAACCCCGCGTTGTGCCGTTGGACAGGAAACCCTAGAACCTTTATCCGCTAAGTGGGTGCTCTCACGGTAGCTTGCCGACTTCCCCTCGGAGGGGGCTTGCCGTCGGCTACGCGAATCTCGAACTCCCGGTTCCAATATTAAGGACCAAAGCTTACACGTCGCTTGTCGAACACAGCAGGGAAAAATACGGTTATGCTGGTTCAAACTATAACAGAGGATGGAAAAACGGTCAAGAAAATCGAGGTGCCTTTGTCGGGTCAGCGCTGAGATTGCTGGTAAATTGTTGCAGAATGAAGTCTAAGCCGAGATTACCCATATGGACCCGTCGGCGACCGGAGCCAATGAGATTG
>JAPYPO010000640.1 GCA_029937645.1 Candidatus Hydrogenedentota bacterium | reverse complement strand
TAGGTTGTGGAATAATAATTACGAATACTGGAGAATTACTTTCTTAACAGGAGGCACGACGCGGCAATCTACTTCTGATCGTTGTTCGGCTTTTGGATTAGGGGGAGTGGCTGGGGATTGGGGCGGCGTTTGGTGTCGGGTGGGTGTCCTGTTGAGGACAAAGCTGAAGTCGGTGGAATGTCGGGAGTAGATTGCCGCGTCGCTTTGCTCCTGTTAAGGACATAAATTTTCACAGTCTTGGGTGGCACCTTCAAACTCGTTTGGAGGTGGGGACTTACGAGGATAACTTCACCTCCAAACAAGTTTGAAGGTGCCACCCGGTTCTCGCTTTTGTCCTTATCCCAATTTCCCGCGAAGCGGGTTCTGACTCGCAATGACAGGGTTGAGCGGGTTGTGGGTTGCAAGGATGGCCGGTGGTGGGGTGATGAGATTGTCGCGTCGCTTCTCTTGTTAAGGACGTCGTTCTCTAGAGACCACCCTCACCTTAATCCTCTCCCTGAGGGGATGGCGATTTGGGTTAGGAGCGATTCTTCGTGCTCTTCATCGTGACAGAGCCAACACGAAGTTACTGGGCAGTCGTGTCCGCGCCAGGTTCGCCGTCAAAGAGGTCGAGCAAGCCACCGGCTGCGTGCCGTCCAACGACAGCCGCTACGAATCGCCCGTCGCCGACCGCGCGTGTGGATTGCACTTCGCTGTCCACTTCGCCAACCGTCTGGCCCAGCAACTTACCCGCTTCGGAACCCCGTTTCGCGATGACCACCTTGACCGGCAACTGGCAACAGCCAAAGAGAAGGGACACAACCTTCTTGCCGTTGATCGTTTCTTCGCGGGCACCGAGAATATCAATCTCACCGTGGATGGCCGTCATATCCAATTCGCCGGCCCCGACCAAGACCAAGTTGATTCCCTTTCCTTCGAGGAATTTCCGAATAGCGTCCATGCTTGGGGCCGTCTCGGTGAGGGCGGCCAATTCATCCACCGTGCCAGCGGAAACCAGTGTGGCGGAGTCGGTGGGGTCGTTCGGCAACTTAATAATCGTCGGTAACGAAAAGATAAGAAAGTACGCGACCACCGCCGCCGCGGCTACCGAGCTCACCAGCCAATGCCGGCGGCGAAATGGGACCACGTTCCGAGGCGTCTGCGCGGCCTTGACCTGCGCTTGAATGCGCTGCCACATGTCATCCGGGCAATCGGCATCGCGCGACATCGCTTCGGCCAGCCCGGCTTCAAATTGTTTTTCGCCGGCGAGGCGTTCGCATTCTTCGGGGCTCAACGTCGCCTCGAACTCAGCGATCTCCCCAACGGTCAACTCACCGTCGAGGTACGCCTGACACATTTTTTCTCGGTCCAAACTCATAAGGAAATAGCGCTCCCTTGGTTGCCCTCGCTCTTCGGCTCAGGCTTTTTCAGATGCGGAAAGGTCCGTACAATTCCAGCATCCTTAGCATAGTCAAGCAACTCTTCGCGCAGTTTCTTTCGTCCCCGCGCCAGATGGGTCATCACGGTGCCGTTAGGTATTTCCATAATATCAGCGATCTCTTGATACGAAAATCGCTCGACATCGCGCAACAATATGCAGCTCCGCTGGGCCGTCGATAAACGCCGGAATGCCCGGTACACCTCGTCCCCGCACTGCTCCAGGAAATCCCGGGGATCGGCCAGCAAATCACCGTAGCCCCGGGCCTCACCCACGGCAAGCAAATCCGAGGTGGACTCATCCAGACGCTCGAAGGTCCGGCCCGTTTCACGGTTCGCAACAAAACACTTGTTCATAAGAATCCGAAACATCCAAGCGCGAAAATTCGTTCCAGGCGTATACTTGGCCCGATTCTCGTAGGCGGCAAGCACCGCCTGAGAAAATACATCCTCCGCCACACCCGAGTCCCACACGTTCCGGAGAATAAACCGGAAAAACTCGTTGCGGTGCGCGCCCAGTTTTTCTTCAAACTCGTCCATTGATATACCGATCTCCATCAGCCTTCACCGGCAATATAGCAACGAATTCCGTTCTTTGCCAGTTTCCGTCCGAGGCGATCCCGTGGCCAAGTCCGAAACAAACCATGTCCGACCTAACCATATGCCAACTGTGGGTCGTAGGCCGACAGGGCTTCACGCAACAAACGTCGGCCCCGGTGAAGCCGGGACATGACGGTGCCCAGGGGGCAGTTCATCTCCTCAGCGATATCTTTATAGGACATGCTCTTAAGGTCGGCCATGATTACTGTATCGCGATGGCCTTCGGGCAGTGCTTCCACCGCGCTGCGGATATCATCATCCAAAAGCTCCAGGAC
>JAPYPO010000639.1 GCA_029937645.1 Candidatus Hydrogenedentota bacterium | reverse complement strand
TTCAATCTCATTGGCTCCGGTCGCCGACGGGTCCATATGGGTAATCTCGGCTAGGAAAACTATTCGCCGGGGCGCTTTCCATGTCACCGGCCCTATTGGCCGCGGTGTTTTCCGTCATCCCTGTGATCTTCCTGGGCGAACAAAACTGGGACATGCTCATCGCGGGGTACGTGACGCTCTTTGTGAGCGCGCTGCTTTCGCTCAGCATCGGATTGGCTTCTTCGATGATGACCCGACGCACCACCGTCGCGCTCGCCATCAGCTACGCGCTGACCATCGTCATTTTCTGGGGCGCAGACAGCGTATTCCTGCGCGCATGGACCATCGTCTACCATAAATTCTACTTCGGGGGAAGCTACCTCCGAGGCCTTCAGCAAGATCTTTACGCCAGGGGAACCGAACCCGATAATATTCAACTTGCCCTGTCCCCCATCGTGGCCCTTCTCCGAAACGCAGAGGGCGCTCGGTACCGCCTCGCGGGCATTGACATGGGACCCTGGTCCGTCAGCATGGCTATCGCTATCGCCTTCGGCGTGTCCACGATTTTCGTGTCGGTACGAATATTCAAGCGATACAAAATGACAGACCGCTAACGCGCGCCACCAAACAAAATGAGGATCCGGGCGAAAGGGCTCTGGGGTAGAAAGGGGATACCTAAGCATGTTCACCTTCGCGCTTCCCACATACGCGCTGCTCAAGCGCGAACTGCTCGTGCAGCTTCGGATGCGGAAAACTTTCTTCTGGCTACTCGTGCTGGCCGTCGTCACCTCGTGGTTCCTCATAATCGAATGGCCGTCGAGCGACTTCGTCAACTGGACCCGTGCCGGACGATACGCCGAAACCGTTACTGTAATCGTCACCTTTTCAGCCTTCGTTGGCAGCGCCCTCTTCGTTCCGGGGATCGCCGCAGCGTCGGTGGTCGTTGAAAAGGAGCAAGGCAATTGGGACAGCCTTTATCTCACCCTCATCTCGCCCAAAGGAATCGTTATCGGCAAGTTTCTAAGCGCCGTGACCTTGTACATGCTCTACATGTTCGCCCTGATGCCCATGCTCGCCGTGGTCTTTTTTCTCGTCGGGGTCGACTGGTCCCAGTTCATCAGTCTATTCGTCTTTATACTCGCGACCACGGGCACGCTGGGCGTCATCGGCATTGCCTGTTCGGTCACCTGCCGTAAAACCGTGTGGGCCGTCGTATGCAGTTATATTGGCATGACCGTGGTGATGGGATTGCCTCTGATTCCGGTCGGCTTCGCCATCGTTTTGACGGAAAGCAGATGGCTCGAAAATCTTGCCGAAGACTATATTGTTGTCCTTTCGGGCCTCGTCGCGTTCGTTGGGATCGTCGAAGGATCCGGAGCGTTTTCCGCGATTAGCATATACTGGCACATCGCCTACCAGGGCCTCTTGGCCACCGCGGCCGTGTGGTGGACCCTCCGCGTGGTCCGAAAACCGGCCAAGCCCCCAATCGTGCTTCAAGAGAAGCCTATCGACGACGCGGTCGCCCTGAAAAAACGCCAACTCAGCTTCCCCTTCTACCTCATTGATCCTCTGCGCCGGGCCAAGCCCATCGGAGACCACGTTAACCCCATGTACGCCAGAGAAATGCGTTGCGGGCTCCTTCTGCGCCGCACGAACTCCGTGCGCCTGACCTACGTCTTCGTTCTCGGCCTCTTGCTCATATCCGCATCTTCGGCGCTCAGTGTGGATGACAGGACTTCTAGCTACGCGTTCGAGGAACGTTGGGCGCTGTGCCTGCTCGGCCACGGCGCGCTGATTTGCGCGTTCATCCCAGCGTTCCTAGCCAATCTCTTCACGAAGGAAAACGAGTTGGCGAACGTGGACATGCTCCTGATGACCTCGATGACCCCCGAGGAAATCGCGAAAGGAAAAATGTACGCGGCCATCCGGCGCGTGGGCACGTTCCTGATCAGCAGTATCGCCGCGAATTCCATCATGCTCAGGCTCGCATATATTCGGGATGAGAATATTCAGAGCGTCTTGGCTGGGCAGTTCACGCTTTGCCTATGCGCCGCCCTGGTGCTGGTCGCCACGATGTGGGCGTCGATTCTTTCCAAGCGCACCGCTCCAGCCATCATCGCGAGTTTTGTGTTCTCCTTTCTCTCCCTCTTCGGCGTGTTAATTCTGTTTGCAGTCGTCTTCGTCACACTTGATATCAATTTCCCGGGGGACCCCTGGGCTTATCTGTCCCCGGTATTCGCCTTCATGAAGGCTTTCGATGGTCCTTCAAGGCGGACAGGCACGATACCGCCTGGATGGTTTGTGAGCATGGCAATACACAGCTTCGCGGTGTATGTCC